>JAGREL010000376.1 GCA_020446575.1 Novosphingobium sp.
CATGGTTAACGGGTTAATAACCAAAATCTGATGATGTCTCCCTTGTCGGACCGAAAGGTCCAGCGAACAGGGGATAAGCAATCATGAGCAATACCGGCACGGCTTCGCTCACGATCAATGAATTGCGCGAATTTGCGAGCTTCAGCCCTTGCGAGCAGCGCTACATCAAGCGCAGCCTCGACATCGGGCTCGGCCGGCAGGACGCGTTCAAGCTCTGGGCGCGGGACGCGGCCGAGATCGCCTCGATCCGTTCCCAGTATGTCGCCTATCAGGAATTGAAGGCGTTGCGCACGACTCCGCCTGATCAAACCAGTTTCGAGGGGCTGGAAAACTTCATGGGCAAGCTCGTCCGGGTTTCGGCCTTCGACCTTGCGCAGGAGCGGCTTACCTCCTTCTCGTCCTATCGGTTCCTCTACGAACGCCTGCTGGGTGCGCCGGTGCGCCCCTGGCTGCCGAGCGCCTTCTGCGCGGCGGCAGCGCTGCCCCAGATTCGCCCGAACCGGCGCAAGGATCTGCTGCATTCGATCAGCGAAGCGGCCGCCACTGCGCCGGGCTGGTCGGACCGCGAGCCTTTCTTCTTTCCCGAATGGGTCGAAAAGGAAGCGGCCTGAACGAGCGATAGGGCCCCGCTAGGTCCAGTCGCCTGATTCCGTAAAAACACTTCGGCTTGCCACTCCCCGCGAAGGTCGTGGCATCCCGGTAGAGCGCTAACCGCGGTAGAGCGCATCCAGCCGCTCGCCGTAGCGCTCCCTGAGCTTGTGTCGGCGAATCTTGAGGCTGGGCGTCAGTTCCTCGTTCTCGATCGAAAAGGCCTCGTCGGCAAAACTGAATTGCCGGACTTTCTCGATCACCGACAGATCACCGTTCACCTGGTCGATTGCGGCGCGCACGGCGCTGCGGAAGGCAGGAAGGTCGTGCAATGCGGCAAGGTCGAACTTCTCGTCCTGCGCACGGGCCCATTCCAGTGCCCATTCCGCGTCTGGCACGATCAGGCCGACGATGTAGGGCCGCTTGTCGCCTGTCACCATGGCCTGCGCGATCTCCGGTTGAAGCGTCAGCATGCCTTCGACCTTCTGGGGAGAGACATTGTCGCCCTTGTCGTTGACGATCATGTCCTTCTTGCGGTCGGTTATGACGATACGGCCTTTCTCGTCGAAATGGCCGATATCGCCGGTTTGCAGCCAGCCGTCCTTGAGCGCCCGCGCGGTTTCGCCCTCGTTGCGCCAGTAGCCGTGCATGACCAGCTCACCCCGGACCAGGATCTCGCCATCCTCCGCGATCATCACCTCGACGCCCGCGAGCGGCGGACCGACGGCATCCATCTTGAGCCCGGCGCTGGGCCGGTTGCAGCTGACCACGGGGCCGGCTTCGGTCTGGCCATAGCCTTGCAGCAGTGTCATCCCCATCGACGCGAAAAAAGTGCCGATCTCGGGATTGAGCGGTGCTCCCCCAGACACCATCGCCTTGATTCGCCCGCCGAAGCGCTTGCGGATCTTGGGGCGCAGGGTGCGTTCGAGGATTACGTTCATCGGCCAGTCGCGCAGCCGCTTTCTGCCCGCGGCCGCAGCGCGCTCCCCGATCAGTAGCGCCTGCGACATCAGATAGTTCGCCAGCCGCCCCTGCTTGCCTACCTGTTTCAGAATGCGCGCGCGCAGCACCTCGAACAGGCGCGGGACGACGATCATGATGGTCGGGCGCACCTCCTCGATATTTCCCGCAAGCTTGTCGAGACCCTCGGCGAAATAGATCTGCCCGCCCAGGCCGATCGGCAGGAACTGGCCCCCGGTATGTTCGTAAGCGTGGCTGAGCGGCAGGAAGGACAGGAAGATTTCGTCGCTCCAGCCGAAATCCTCGGCAATGATGCGTGCGCAGCCGTCGATGTTGCGCAGGATCGCGCCGTGATGCTGGCGCACGCCGCGCGGGGCGCCGCCTGTTCCGCTGGTGTAGATGATACAGGCCAGGTCCTCGCGGGCGATCCCGGCAATCCGATCCGACACTGCCTGGCGGGCCACGGCTTCGTCGCTTTCGAGCAGCGCATGCCAGTCATGGAAGGCGACGGTGCCTTCCTGCATGTGGCGCAGGGGCTCGAAGCCGATGACATGTTCGGCAACGTCCGAGCGCAGCATCGCCGGCAACAGCGGCTTGGCCAGTTTCGCATCGGAGACGATCACGGCCCGGGCTCCGGAATTTTCCAGGATGTGCAGGTGATCGCGTTCGGTATTGGTGGTGTAGGCCGGAACGGTAACGCAGCCGGCCGCCATGATGCCGAGATCGGCGAGGCACCATTCGGGCCGGTTTTCCGAAACCAGCATCACCCGGTCGCCTTCCGCAAGGCCAAGGCCACGCAGGCCCTCGGCAATCAGGCAGATCCGGCGTGCCGCCTCGGCCCAGCTGATCGAAGACCAGTCGCCGTCACGCTTGGCCCAGAGCATCGGCTTGTCGCCAAGCTCGGCAGCGCGCGCGAGGAACAGGGAAACCAGATTGTCACTTGCGTTGAAATCGGAAAGCTGCACGCGCGTCCTGCCTCTCGCCGGGGTCGTTCAGGAAGCGCATTTCTAGGCGGGGCCGGCCTTGCCAGCAACCCGGCGATTATTCCGAGACTGCCTGTCCCTCGCTGCGCGGATCGGCGGCGCCGACAAGCACTCTGTCGACGACTTCGATGGCATTGGCCTTGAGCGGCAATTGATAGGCAATCACCTTGGCATGGCCCAATGCCTGCAGTGCCGGGATCATCGTTTCGAGCCTGGAGCCTTTCTCGACGATCACGGTATCGCCGCCGGGGGCGTAGATCAGGGGCAGCGCGATCGCATCCTGTGCGGTGAGGCCCCAGTCGAGCACGCCGATGATCGCCTTTGCGACTTGCGAGGGGATGGTCTTGCCGCCAGCGGCGCCGATGGCGAGTCGCAAGCGGCCGTCCGGGCCGTAGACCAGTGTGGGGCTCATCGAGCTGAGCGGTCGTTTGCCGGCTTCGACCCGGTTGGCGACTGGCTTCCCGTCTTCCTCGGGCATCAGGCTGAAATCGGTGAGCTCGTTGTTGAGGAAATAGCCGTTGACCATCAGCCCCGAACCGAATGGGCCTTCGATGGTCGAGGTCAGCGTCACGACAGCGCCATGCCGGTCGACGGCCACGAAATGGGAAGTGGACGGAATGTCGGGCGTGACCGTGTCGGCCTGCGCCACAAGCGCGCCCGCGGGCATGCCGGGTTCTGCATCTGCGACAGACTTGTCGCGTGCGATCAATTGCGATCGGGCCGCGAGGTAGTCGGGGGCGATGAGGCCGGCGACCGGGACGTCGACATAGTCTGCGTCGGCGAGATAGCGAGCCCGGTCGGCGTAGGTGAGACGTTCCGCCTCGGCGATCAGGTGCCAGGAGACGGGATCGTCCTTGCCGAGCGCGTGCAGGTCGAACCGCCCGAGCAAGCCGAGGATGCCGATCACTGTCGTCGCACCCGAGGACGGCGGTCCCATGCCGCAGATGCGGTAGACGCGGTAGCTGGAGCATACGGGAGCGCGTTCCTTGGCCCGATATGCAGCAAGATCGGCCTCCGCCATGGGGGCGGGATTGCTTGGTGCACCTGAAACAGTGCTGGCAATCGCTTCGGCGTTGGCACCGCCGTAGAAGGCCTGTGTCCCTTCGGAAGCCAGAGACTCGAGGAAGGATGCCAGCGCCGGATTGCGGATTGTCGCGCCGACGTGGGCCGGCTCGCCGCCCGGTTCGTAGTAGAGTGCGCGGGACTGGGGGGACAGAACGGGGCCGCCTTTCGAGATGTACTGAAGCTCGCGTGTTTCCTGTGGCAGCGAGTCGTCGATCCGGTAGCGTTCGAGATAATCATGGAGCCGGGGTGTGACCTCGAAACCTTCCTGCGCGAGGCGGATCGCCGGCTGGAACAGGGCACTCCACGGCAGCTTGCCGTATTTGCCGTGCGCCAGCGCCATCATTGCCACATTGCCCGGCACGCCGACGCTGAGGCCGCCCGGCACTGCCTGGCGGTGGGAAAGATATTGCCCGTTCATATTGAACCAGTCCGGGTCCGCCGCCATCGGGGCAGTTTCGCGGCCGTCGAAGCTGGTCACCTTGCCTTTGCCGTCGTCGAAAACCAGGAAGCCGCCGCCGCCGATGCCCGAACTCTGCGGTTCGACCACGTTGAGCGCAAGCAGGGTCGCCAGTGCAGCGTCCATGGCGCTCCCGCCCTGCCGCAGCAT
>JAGREL010000377.1 GCA_020446575.1 Novosphingobium sp.
AGCTACGGCCCCGTTCCAGTGCGAGAAGGCGGGCGGCTGGGCCCGCGCGAGCGGCCCCCTTAGCGAAGAGCCCACCCGCTTGAAAGAACAAAATTGCAGCGCCTTCGAAGCTTATTGCACGACACTCTGGCTCGGCGGCGTCGCGAACCCCGTTACCGACCCTCCTCCATAGCGCGCTTCCCAGGCGGCCAGATCCGTACGATACTGGTCGTAGCTGTTGAAGAACGCGCCGAACACCGATTCAATTTGCGGAAGACTGCTGGCGGCAAAGGCATCGAGATCGGATGGCTCCGCCGCCTGTTCCCGCCGGCTCATGGCCAGCACAGCATCGCAAAAGGCCGGCAAGGTCGGTGGAAAGGCGAAATAATTGTAGACTTGGGTCTGATAGGATTCGCGTGCCCGGATGTAGTTCGAACCGTGTTCGGACTTGAACGACCTGTCCAGCTCGCGGTTGACCGATGACAGCTCGCGCGAATGGCTCTTCAGGAACGTGCTGTAGCCTTCGAGAATCCCCGCATGTTCCGGCTTCTGGCAATTGAGCGCCGCGACATTGTAGGCCGAACGCAGGTTCCACACGATCTGGTTGTTCGACAGTCCGACATTGACGGTGTGGCGCACGCCGCTGGCATCCACCGGCGGCGTGACGAGATTGGGTGCTGCTCCCAGCGGAGGATAGGGGCGCGGCGGAATGACGATCCGCGGCGGCGGCGGTGGCGGCGGAACCGGCTTGGAAGCGCAGGCAGACAACACCATGATCGACGTCACGGTCACCCCCGCGAGAAAAACCCTCCTGTTTTTCAAGCGTTTCACCTGCAACCCTCCAAAAACTCGCGACACATATCCTAAACTGATTATGCCCTGACGAAAATGCCCGGCGCGGCAAGTTGCGCGCCGGGCACGACGATTTCCATCATCTGTCCTGAATCAGTGCTGAATCAGCGGCGATCGCCGAGGAATGTCAGCAAAAACTGGAAAAGGTTGATGAAGTCCAGATAGAGGCTCAGCGCGCCAAGAATGACGGCCTTGCCCGCGAATTCTGTGCCGGCGAGCTGGTGATACTGCATCTTCAGGCGCTGCGTGTCCCAAGCAGTCAGACCCGCGAAGATCAGCACGCCCAGGATCGAAATCGCCAGATGCAGGCCGCTGGACTGCACGAACATGTTGATGACCATGGCGATCAGGATGCCGACAAGGCCCATCACCATGAAGGCACCCATTGCCGAAAGGTCTTTCTTCGTAGTGTAGCCGAACAGGCTCAGACCCGCGAAAGCACCAGCCGCGGCAAAGAACGCGGTTGCGATCGATGCTCCGGTGAAGACCAGCAAGATGCTCGAAAGCGAAAGTCCCATGACCGTGCAGAAGCCCCAGAAGAGTATCTGGAGTGTCGAAGTCTGCATCCGGTTGGCGCCAAAGCTCATGGCGAACACGAAGCCGAGCGGTGCAAGAGCGATCACCCACCAGAGCGGCGTGCCGACAACCTGCGCGGCCATTCCCGAACGCGCGAACAGCAGCGCG
Source organism: Novosphingobium sp. (assembly GCA_020446575.1). Lineage (GTDB taxonomy): Bacteria > Pseudomonadota > Alphaproteobacteria > Sphingomonadales > Sphingomonadaceae > Novosphingobium. The sequence continues at coordinate 1,516 of JAGREL010000377.1, forward strand.
ACGATGCCCGAAAGCAGAACGCCGGATGCCATGTAGTTGTAGATCGACAGCATGTGGCGGCGCAGACCCATGTCATAGGTCGCCCGGCCTGCCGTCCTGCCGTCAAGGCTCGGAGACGCTCCGAAGCCCGTCCGAGGGGGCTGGGGGTCGTTCCAATTGGCCATTATCAACTCCTTTTTCCCGGAAAACCCGATGCGGGCCCGGTGTTCCGAATATCGCGATCGAAGATTAAGTTTTCAAGAAAAACCGGGCCTGGAGGTGTCGTAAAGTGTAACTTTGGGCAATCCGGGCGCGTCGATCGCTGCAAACCGGGGCGAAAACCCCGGCCCTGCCCGCCCGTTTCAGCATTAACCTGCATTAACCCCTTGTTTCGCGTGCCATTTCGGCGCTGCGGTCCGCTGCCGCCTTGAGCGTCGCCCTAACCAGCCGGGCAAGCGCCCCTTCGGCGTCGAGCACGTCGAGACCCGCCTGGGTGGTTCCGCCCGGACTCGCGACGCGCCGGGCAAGCTCGGCCGGCGCATGCGGCGAGGCAGCCGCCAGCAACGCGGCGCCCTCGACCGTCGCCAGGGCGAGACGCCCGGCAGCCTCGGCATCGAGGCCGAGTTCCGCAGCACCCGAAGCCAGTGCATCGATGAACCGGTAGACGAAAGCCGGGCCCGAGCCCGCAAGCGCCGTCACGAGGTCGAAAAGCCCCTCGTCATCAAGCCATTCGGGCGTACCGAGAGGATCCATCAGGCCTGTCACTGCCTGCTTGCGCTCATCGCTGAGCCCCTCTGCGGCAAGCGCCACGGGAGACCTGCCGATCGCAGCGGCAAGATTGGGCATGATCCGCACGAATCCGCCGGCACCGGGAAACCGGGCAGCAAGGTTCGCCAGCTCCACACCGGCCATGATCGACAGGATCACCGCCCCATGGCGGGCGAGCGGCGCGATGCCGGGAGCAAGCTCTCCCAGCATCTGCGGCTTTATGGAAAGCAGGATCGCGTCGAAGTCCCGGTCGGGCGGCTCGCGCAAGAGTTCAACGCCGTCAGGGGCCGCGGCGAGCATTGGATCGATGACAGTGAAACGGGAAGGCTCCAGCCCCGCCGCCAGCCAGCCCGACAGCATCGCGCCGCCCATGTTTCCGCAACCGACAAGCAGCAGGGAAGACGGCCAAGCCATTGCCTCAGGCCTCCCCGGCGGCGTCGACCAGTGCGGCGGCCAGCGCTTCGGCGGGCGTCTTGTCGCCCCAGAGGATGAACTGGAAGACCGGATAGAAGCGGTCGCATTCCTCGATCGCGGCTTCTACCGCGGTCTGGGCCTGACTGGGGCTCAGCAGGCCGTCGTCTCCCAGCATCAGCCCGTGCCGGTAAAGCAGTACGCCGCCGTTCGACCAGACATCGAAATGGCCGATCCAAAGCTGCTCATTGACCAGCGCCAGCGCTTCGAACATCGCCGTGCGCTTTTCATCGGGCAGGCGGATGTCCGGCAAGCACAGCATTTGCAGAACATGGTCTTCGGGCCGCCAGATCGCCTGGAACTGGTAATTCGCCCAGCTGCCCTGGACTTCACCCGAGATCTCGTCCTCGCTGACGAACTCAAAGGGCCAGCCCCTTGCTTCAAACAGCGATGCAAGCATGTCCACTGGCGCCGCATCGTCATCGCGGCCGATATCGTCCTGCACCGTTCTCATCATACCTGATCGGGTCTCTTTCGCATGTGAGCAGGGATGCTTCGGCAACCCCCCTGCCGACAATCCGACAAACGACAAGCCCTGAGCAAAACTCCATAACCTTGTTTACAAGATGTGGAAAAGGCGCTGCCAACTCGCGAGTTCGGATTCTTGCCCCTAGCGCCCGGGCAATGCGTCGACAACCTGACCGGCCGGGCTGGTCCAGACATAGGGGCCATCTATGTCAGCTTCACGAAGCTCGCCGATAAACTTGTTGGCGGCGGCGGCGCTTTCGAACGGCCCGGTCAGCATGCGGTTGGTCTGCCCCATTTCACTGACGTAGGGCTTGCGGCCGTGAAACACCTCGGGCGCCTTGCGCGCAAGCCTGCGCCAGTCGAAAGCCATCGCCGCCTTGTCGCGGCCGATGCCCAATTGCACCCAGATGCGGCTGGGATGGCTCGGCGGCGGGGGCTTGGGCGGTTCGGCCTTGACTGGCGGAGGCGGAGGCTTGGCGGGCGTGATCTTGCGGATATCGACCGCTCCGGCAGCCGGGGCCGCGCTGGTGACCGGCTTGCCGAGATCGCCGAAAGCCTCGGCAAGCGAAAGCGGCTCTTCAGAGGCGTCCGGCAGCGGATCGGCGGCAACCGTTTCCTGTTGCGATTGCAGGGGCGGTTCCCCCGCAGGGCCGCTCACCCGGCTGTTGGGCAGTCCGGCGAGGTCGAAACCGGGACCCGGAACAGGCTTGGCGGCCGGGGTGGCTCCAGCGGCTGGCAATGTGCCCTTGCCTGGTTCGGTCGCTGCTTCCGGCTGACTTGCGACGAGGGTTGCCGGGGCTTTCGCGGTCGTTTCGGCCTGCACAACCCCACTTGCCGGTGCAAGTTCGGCACTGGAGGTATCCGCCTCCGGCGCGGACGCTGCCGCAGCGGGCTGTGGCGGTTTGGAGGGTGCGAGTGCAAGCACCGGCTCCACGATCGGACCAGCCTGCCTGGCCGGCTGCGGTTCTGGCGGTGCGGTCTGGACCGCAGCCTTTTTCGACGACGAAGCCGGCCTGGAACGGGATCCCTCTTTCTTCTCCTGCCTGGAACTGTCTTGCCGGGCAGTTCCCTTCGCATTCTCGCCGACACCAAGTGGCGCTCCGCGAGGGACAAGCCCGGCATCGGCCGATGCGAGGACAGGCTTCTTGGCGGCTTCTGACGCAGCCTGCGCGATACGCGGATCGTCGCGCCCGATTTCCGATGCGCGAGGAAAGTCGCCCAGATTGGCTGCCGCCGCCTGCTGGGCCGGAGTCAGGCGCGGCATATAGCGCAGATAGGGCGCCATATCGGTGGCGAGGCGTTCCGGCAGGATCGTCTTGGCGAGGCGAACGGCCTCATCGGTCCGCCCCATGATCGCCAGCGCGAAGGCGCGCGTGCGCCAGGCACCCTTGTCCTGCTTGCGCAACAAAGGCAGCAGCGTCATTTCCATGCCGGGGCGATCGCCGGATATCGCCAGGCTCAGCGCCAGCCTGCGCGTGATCTCGTCGTCGGGCCCGGCAGTCAGCGCGAGATGATAGAGCCGCTGCGCCGAAACGCTGTCCCCGATCAGATCGTGGGCCAGCCCGCGATCGGGCGCGATCTCGCTTGCTTTGGCTCCCGCCTTCTCGGCCTGGTCGAACAGGGCGATCGCGCCAACGGGATCTCCCTTGCGCACCATTGCCGAAGCAAGCCCGGCCTTGACCTGGGGGTTGGCCGAGGAGATCTGGTCGGCGCGCCCGAAGAACCCGAATGCAGCGTCGACGTCCCCCATGGCAAGGGCTGCGTTGCCGGCATCGATAAGTGCATCGAGGTCGCGGGGGTTGCGTCCCAGCTTCGAGAGTGCGGCATTGAGCTGCAGGCTTTGGCGGCTGGGCAAGGGCTGCACGACAGGATAGGAGACCGACTTCCCGCTGTCCTGGGCAATTGCCTGGCCGGACGCGCCCGCGCATCCCAGCGCCAGCGCGCTAGCAGCGCACGCCAGACGCCGCAGGCGCATTGTTCCGCGCAAATGAGACTTCAGTCGTACGAACTTCATGGCCATCGTTGGCAATTAGACCCGGTCAGGACAGTGCGATAGTGCCGCTATCGTGCAGCAAGGCGCGATGCCCAGCTTGCGCGGCGAATGCCGCAATCCACCTGAACCGCTGACGAACGGCAATCTGCCGTGGCCGCCGAGGCCTATTGGTTGTTCTGGCGACCAAGGAAACGCGGAATGCTGATCGACGA
>JAGREL010000378.1 GCA_020446575.1 Novosphingobium sp.
CCGAACCAGGCGCGGAATTCGGCGAAGCCCGGGATGCCCTCGAAGCTGCTGCTCGCCTTCTGGTCGACTTCGACATGGATGACCGCCGGCTTGCCCGAAGCAAGCGCACGTTCGACGGCTGGCGCAAGGTCTTCGGCCTTTTCGACATATTCGCCGTGAGCGCCGAAGCTCTCGGCCGTCTTGTCGAGCCGGACCTCGTTGCTCCAGCGCGCTTCCGGAGTCGACGTGTTCTCGCCGAAATTGGCCTTGTAGGATGCCGCTTCCAGCCCCCAGGCATGATCGACCGAGACGATGCAGATGATCGGCAGCTTCTTGCGCACCGCCGTCTCGATTTCGGAGATGTGGAACAGGAAGGCGGAATCGCCGGTGTAGAGCACGGCGCGGCGCTTGTTGCCCATGGCCATCTGCGCGCCCATCGCCATCGGCAGGCCGTTGCCGATCGCGCCCCAGTTGGAACTCCACATCGAATCGCGCGGGGTGAACTGCATGAGCGCGGACGCCCACATGCTGGCTCCGCCGCCGTCGCGGACGAGAACCGAATCCGCGGGGAGGACCTTGCTCGTCTCGATAGGCACGAGGCCCGGATGGATCGGCATGGAGGTCTTCGGCACGTAATCTTCAATCGACTTCTTGTGCGCATCGCGGCGCTGCGTCCATTCGCCCAGCTTGGCCGGCAGCGAACGGTTCACGCCTGCCAGTGCCTTGTTGAGCTGCGGGACGATGTCGCGCAAGTCGCCCACCAGCGGCACGTCGATCGGGCGGTTGACGCCGATGGCGTCGGCATCGCGTTCGACATAGATCCACTTGCGGCTCTCGTTGCCCACTTTCCAGCTGTGGCCACGCCCGTAATTGAGCGCTTCGCCGAGTTCTGTGCCGATGGCGAGGACCACGTCGGACTGGCCCGCGATTTCGGCGCCGACTTCGGAGCTGTAGGGGAAAGTGCGGTCTTCCATGCCGGGCAGGATCGCCTCGACCGCGTTGGACAGCAGGATCGGGCAGTTGAGTTTGCTGGCAAGCTCGGTCAGCACCTCATGCGCGCGGCTGACGAAACCGCCCTGGCCCAGCAGCAGGACAGGGGCCTTCGCGCCTTCGATCAGTGCCTTCGCCTCGGCAATGGACTGCGCATCGGCGCGCTGGTGGACGAGCCGGTAACGGTCGGGTGAAAGCGGCGGCGGGAGGTCGAAAGTCGCTTGCATCACGCCGAGCGGCAGCTCGACGAAGGTCGGTCCCGGAACGCCGCTCAGCGCACGGCGGAACGCTTCCTGGAAGATTTCGTCGGTTTGCTGCGGGTACTCGATCGTGCCGGCGAATTTCACCGTATTCTCGAACAGGGGCGCCTGCTTCATGTACTGCATCTTGCCGCGCCGGACCTTCTGTTCGTAGAAGCGCTGGCGGTTGGCCATGATGCACACGGCAGGCACGTTTTCCTTCATCAGGAAGTTCACCCCCGCCATGATGTTGGCGACGCCCGGTCCCTTGTTAAGGCACAGCACCGCCGGCTTGCCGGTCATGCGGTAATAGCCGTCGGCGGTCAGCGCGGCGGCCTGTTCATGGTGTGGTGAGACGATCTGCATTCCACGCCGCTCCGCCTCGATGAACAGGGCGAAGAAGCTCGGGTCGGGAATGCCGAACAGGGTATCGATGCCTTCAGCCTGGACCAGGTCGACGATACGTTCGTGCATCTTGCAGATTGCCATCAGGGAGTGCCTCTCTTTCTATAAATACTTTGTCTTTTCCCGGATCCGGACCAGCCGGCCGCAAGGCGCGCTGACGAGCTCCGGGCAACGGGGAACGCCAAATCATCGCGCTTTCTGCTTGCCCCGCCGCAATAAATCCTCACATCCTAGGTCAATATGTTGCGTCAGTACGAACTTGTGGAACGGGTCAAGGCATATGATCCGGAGGCGGATGAGGCGATCCTCAACCGCGCCTATGTCTATACCGTGCAAAAGCACGGTACGCAGAAGCGCGCAAGCGGCGATCCCTATTTCAGCCATCCCATCGAAGTCGCGGGACTGATGACCGAGCTCAAGCTCGACCAGGAAACCATCGTCACTGCCCTGCTGCATGACACGGTCGAGGACACGCTGGCGACGATCGAGGAAGTTGAAGACTATTTCGGTCCGGATGTCGCCCGGCTGGTCGACGGTGTAACCAAGCTCTCGAAGATCGAGACGCTGACCGAAAACGAACGCGCCGCCGAGAATCTGCGCAAGTTCTTCCTGGCCATGAGCGAGGACCTGCGCGTTCTGCTCGTCAAGCTTGCCGACCGCCTGCACAACATGCGCACGCT
>JAGREL010000007.1 GCA_020446575.1 Novosphingobium sp.
GCTGCTTGCGATCGCCGATCGCGGCAAAGCGTCCCAGTTCAAGCAGATTGGCGAGCCGGACCAGTTTTTCCTTGTCGGCATTGCCGACCATCGAGGCCTCGTCGAGGAGCACCGTGCTGCCCTTCCACTCGCTTCGCGCTTCAGCCAAGGCCTGCCGGTCGTCGCCATCGAGCAGCGGGGCATAGCGCCCCAGAAAACGCGCGACGCTCATCGATTCAATTCCGGTCTCGCGCTCGAGCATCTGGACAAGCGTGTTCTGGACCGCGAGGCCGGTCACCTTGCGGCCTTCGGCGTGCAGAATTTCCGCAACGGGCTTGAGCACGGTGCTCTTCCCCGCACCGGCGACGCCCTGGATCGCGACGATGCGGTTGGTCGAAGCAAGCAGCATTCGTCCCGCGCCTTCCTGGCCCGAGTTGAGGGTCAGGCCATGGCGCTCCTGGGCCAGTTCCTGCAGTCGCTCGCCTGCGCGTTCGGGGGTCATCAGCGCCGCGCCCTGCCACCGCCCCGCCTCGACTTCAGAAAGGATGCGCTGTTCGGCTGCGATCGCATCGCGGGTCGTCACCATCCCCTTGTCGGCGCCCTTGCCGCGCACGAGGTGGCCCTGGCGCAGCAACTGGTCGACGCGCTTTTCGATGGCAGGGATGCTCGCCGGAAGCCCGAATGACAGCGCGGTCTTGTAGACGGCAAAGCGATCGAACGCTGCCTCGCGCTCGGACAGATGCCGTACCGCCGAGGCGACGGCATGGATCGCGGCGACATCCTCCACCGGGCGATTGCCGAACCGGATCGGGATCAGCGGATCACCCTGTTTCAACCCCAAGCGCTCGGCAAGGTCCGCAGCGAACGCGCGCACGGAGGCACCGAGATTGCGGATAGTACTGCGCGCGCTATGGTCCTCGCCAAGCCCCGTTGCAGCCCGCGCATTGGCGCGCGCAATGACATCGCCCGGTACAAAACCGAGTTCGTCGGCGCGCGCCTTCCAGGCATCGAGCAGCGCACCCCGGTCGGCGACAGGCGCCTTCTCCGCCCGGGTCATCAGCGTCGCTGCATCGTGCGCGGCCGGACTCCGGCTCGCCATCTCTGCGACCTTCTCGAGCACTTCGGCGCGGCGGGTGGAGAAGGCTTCGCGCACCGCCTTGGGGACGCCCGCCGCCTCGAAATTCCCGTGCTTGCCCAATTCGCCGACTTCATAGCCGAGCCTTTCGACCTCGATCCGGAAGCGCGCCATGGCCATGGCATTCAATAGCGTATGGTGTTCCCAGAGCCTGTCGTTGCGAAGCGCGCGCCACTTGCCGTCGGGCCCCTTGGTGACATTGGCGATGACGGCATGGACATGCGCCTGGGGTTCCTGGTTGCGGTTGGTATCGTGCCGGAACAGCGCCGCGACGAGATTGCCGGTGGCAACGATTTTCTCCTTGCCGCGATGCTGCAGGCGGGTTTCGGCAAGGTTCTTTTCGGCCCAGGCCAGGCTTTCCTTCACCGCACCGGCATAAGCATCGAGGATCCGGCTGTCGCCGCCGACCAGCGCGAGGATCGACCAGCTCTTGGGGAGCGAGAAGGTCAGGTCCGTGCCGGCACGGTGATAGCGATTATCGCTGCCAACGCGGGATCCGTCGGGGAGGTTCCCCTTCAGAACCGCCTCGAAGTTTTTGGCATCGACCATGCCTTTGAGGCCCAGCGCTGCCGCACCTTCGCCGAACCATTCGCCAGAGCGGTCGGCATCGGCGCGGGTGTAGTAATTGTCCTTGGCAAAGTACCCGGCAGCGCCCGAGGCAGTCCGGACATTGGCAAGCGAGAGCATGGGCGATCACCCTTTTCCCAGGTCCCCTCCGGCGTCATCACAGATCGAAGTCGAGATCGTCGAGCGGCGGCGCATCGCTGGTCTTGCCGCCCGGATCACCGAGCCCTTCCTCGAGCACGATACGGCGTGCATCGCGCTGCATGCGCCCGTCTGGCCGCGCATCGTTGGAGCGTTCATCTTTCGGTCCATCGACCTTGTCGGGTCGGTCGGGCCGGGATGTGTCGGGCACCTCGCGCTCGCCTTCCCGCGCCCCGTCTGCGCGCGACGGCCTGGCTGCCGTGTTCGGTTCGAGACCCGCCTGGTGGCCATCGGCAAGGCCCGAATCCGGCGCGCCCGATGCGGTGCGATCGATGGCATCCTTCCCCACCCGGACGCCCGCGCGGTCGCCGGCATCGAAGGGATCGACTTGTGGCACGGCGCGATGATCACGCCCGCTTTCGTCGCCCTTGCGGTTGCCTTCGTACCGGTCACCGAATTGCAGTTCACCCTGCTTCGATGCGCTCTCTTTCGGTACGCTCGGCTTGCCAACTCCGTCGTCGTTCGACGCGGGATGTTCACCTGTATTGGCCACGCCGGGAGGAACGGGTTTGCCGCTCGCACGGTTCGTCTCCCGAGCCGTGGCCGATGCCCGATCCTCTACGCGAGGAACAAACCCTTCGGCGCATCGCACGCGCTTGACCGGGGTCAGCGTGATGGGTGCGGCCGGAAACCCGTCGGGAAATTTGATATAGCCGGTAAGGCTCGGCATGTCCTTCAGCTGGTCGGGCAGGACCAGCGCCTCGATATGCTTTCGCGGGGTCAGGCTGACCGCATCGCGCGCATTGTTGTAGGCGTAGGTATGCGCCTCGTCCTTGTCGGTGACTTCGGCATGGCCGATGGCTTCCGAGCACCAGGTCGCGGTCTTGTAGTCGCCGGTGCCGAGGATCAGCTTGGTCTTGGCGAGCGACGACAGGGTCTCGGCCATGTGCTCGCCGTAAACCTCCTGGAGCTTGGCATAGGCATGGATGCCGGTGACGATCGCGCCGCCATAGTTGCGCGCGGTCTGCAAGCCCGTCTCGAGCGCGGGCAGCCGGTGCAGCGCCCCCAGTTCGTCGATGAAGAACCACATCTTGAGGTCCCCCGACCGCGCCGTCGTCATCAACGTGTTCATGGCAAGGTCGAGCCAGAGCGTGAGCAACTGGGTGCAGACACTGAGGTCGACATAGCGCGCCGAGAGGAACACGAAGCCGCCCTCGCCGTCGTTCTGCTCAACCCATTCGCGGATCGAGAAGCGCGCGCCTTCGCGCGGCAGGAGCTTCAAGGCACGGGCATTGACGTTGAATACGGCACGCACCGATTCCGCCATGCGCGCGGCCTCGGGCGCGGTGATCGGATCGGCGATCGTACCGCGGAGCATGGCATGGACCTTCGCAAGGTCCGCGCTCATCAAGCGGCGTGCCAACGCCTCATTACTGGCATCGCCCGCTTCGACGAGTTTCAAGCAGAACTCGACGAA
>JAGREL010000379.1 GCA_020446575.1 Novosphingobium sp.
CCGTTTTTCGACCGCCCGCTGGGAGATTCGCCGATCGACGCCGATCGCATCCAGGCCTCGCCGCTGCTTGGCCGGCTGGAAGCGATGAAGATCGGTGCCGCTCCCGCGATCGCAGGGCTCGCATTCATCGCTATCGGCGGTCTCGCATGGGCACGGGCCGCGGACGGCCTTGTCGCGCCGATGCCGCGCCAGATCTACCTGCCCGAAGTGCCGGGCTGGCACCGCGTCGACTATGCACCCGCAGTCTGGTGGGAGCCGCGCGCGGAAGGCGCGGAACACCGGCTGCTTGGCCGCTATGCCGACAAGGATGGGCGCGAAGTGGACGTATTCCTGGCGGTCTATTCGTCGCAGGGCGAGGGGCGCGAAGCGGGAGGCTTCGGGCAGGGCGCCTTGGCTGCCGAAAGCGACTGGTCCTGGCAGTCTCCGGGACCGGCGATCGGCGGAGCCAAGAGCGATCGCCTGCTTGCCCACGCCAGAACCGAGCGGCTCGCTCTCACCTGGTACCGGACCGGCGACAAGCTGACTGGAAGCAATGTACGCCTCAAGCTGGCGAACATGGCCGACAGGCTGCTGCTGCGCAGGAACGCTACGACCGTGCTCATTCTGTCTGCCGAAGAGCGGGAGGGGAAACCTGCGGCCGATACGCTCAATGCATTTCGACGGGCGACCGGACCGCTCGATCAATGGATGGACCGCGTGGCCGGGGTCCGCTAGGCGCGACCGGCATGTGTGGCATCGCCGGCATTTTCCATGTTTCCACGCCCAAGCCGGTCGATCCGGCCCGGGTCGAGCGCATGTGCGATGCGATGGTGCATCGCGGCCCGGACGGGCATGGCGTCTGGACCGCGCCCGGCGTCGGTCTGGGCCATCGCCGCCTTTCGATCATCGACATTGCCGGCTCGCCTCAGCCGATGGCATCAAGCGACGGCCGGGCGATGCTCGTCTTCAACGGCGAAATCTACAATTTCCGTGAACTGCGCAACGAGCTGAAAGCCGCCGGTGCCCAGTTCCATACGGATGGCGATAGCGAGGTCATCCTTGCCGCATGGCAGCGCTGGGGCGTGGATTGCCTTTCGCGTCTGCACGGCATGTTCGCTTTCGCGATTTACGATCTCGACAAGCGCACGCTGTTTCTTGCCCGCGATCGGCTCGGCGTGAAGCCGCTGTTCCTTGCGTCGCTCAGCGACGGCAGCCTGATCTTCGGTTCCGAGCTGAAGGCATTGACCGCCCATCCTCTGCTGCGTCGCGAAGCCGACCCGCTGGCGGTGGAGGACTACCTGACATGGGGATACGTGCCGGACACGCGCTCCATCCTCAAAGGCGTCGAGAAGCTTCCCGCCGGGCATTACCTGTTGCTTGGCCACAATGTCCCGGTCCCGAAGCCTGTCCAGTGGTGGGACGTGTCTTTCGCCGAACGCCGCAAGGGCAATAGCGCCGATCTGGAAGCGGAACTTCTCCATCTGCTGCGTGAGGCGGTGTCGTCGCGCATGCTCGCCGATGTTCCGCTCGGAGCCTTCCTGTCAGGCGGCGTCGACAGCTCAAGCGTGGTGGCTCTGATGGCGGAAGCCAGCTCCAGCCCGGTCAAGACCTGCTCGATCGGGTTCGATGTCGCAGCGCTCGACGAAAGCAGCCATGCGGAGCAGGTCGCCCGCCTGTTCTCCACCGATCACCGCTCGCGCACTGTTTCGCCCGACGACTTCGACGCCATCGACCTGCTTGCGGGAATGTTCGACGAGCCATTTGCCGATGCATCTGCCCTGCCGACCTGGCGAGTCAGCCAGCTTGCGCGCGAAGCAGTGACCGTGGCGCTTTCCGGAGACGGCGCCGATGAGGCCTTCGCCGGGTATCGCAGGCATGTATTCCAGCGCAATGAGGACAGGCTGCGTTCCATCCTGCCGGAGGGATTGCGACGGCCATTGTTCGGGGCTCTGGGCGCGATTTATCCCAAGGCGGATTGGGCGCCGC
>JAGREL010000052.1 GCA_020446575.1 Novosphingobium sp.
GGCATGATCGAGCGCGGCTGGGGCCGCGTCATCAACATCTCCTCGGTCGGCGGAAAACAGCTCAGCGGACGGCTGCTCGAATATGGCAGCGCGAAAGGCGCGGCCGACCATGTGACCAGCAACCTTTCACGCACGCTTGCACCCCACGGCGTCACGGTGAACTCGATCGCTCCGGGCACCGTGCTCACGCCGCAAGCCGAACGCTGGATCATGACGGTCAAGGAACAGAACGGCTGGACCGGCGATTTCGCCGAATGCGAGAGGCGCTACACGACCGAATGGGTCCAGCAGCCGGTGCCCCGCCTCGGCCGCGCCGAGGAAATCGCGGCGGCAGCGGCGTTCCTCGCCAGCCCGCGTTCCGATTTCACCACCGGCGCGGTGATCAGAGTGGACGGCGGGGTTCTGCGGGCGCTTTAGAGCTCGATCGCTTCGACCAATCCCATCGTATCGCGATCGAGCGTCGCCGATGAAAAGCGCGCCGTGCAGGCTTCGTCGATTTCGGTCGGGAGCGGGAACGGATTATTGCTTGCCATGCTTACTATCCTGCTATCAGGCTGACCCAACAGCAACAGATTTCGGGAGCGGTTATGAGCGATTTCGACCTGGGCACGAAGAACCTGCGGCTCGAGCGCGAAGGCCCGATCCTGTGGTGCACGATCGACCGTCCGCATGCGCGCAACGCACTGACGCCGTCCATGTATTTCGGCATCAAGAAGGCAGTGCATCTGGTCAATGCCGACAAGGACCTGCGCGCCCTGATCCTTACCGGCACCGGCGATGTCTTCGCACCCGGTGGTGACCTTGGCGGCCGTTACGAGGAAGGGGACCAGAAAGTTCCCGAGGGGCTGCATTACGAAATGCTGCCTTTCGTGACGATCCGGGAAAGCATGGCGCCGGTGATCTCCGCAGTAAACGGCATCTGCCAGGCTGGCGGGCTGCTGATCGCGATGATGTCCGACATCGCGGTAGTCAGCGAGCGTGCGACCTTCCGCGTGCCGGAGCTGCTGCGCGGCATCATCGATGCGACTTACGCCGCTACTCTCCCGGTGCACGTCGGCATGGCGCAGGCGCGAGACCTGCTGCTGTCGGCCCGCAGGATCGACGCAGCCGAAGCGCTCGCGATGGGATTGATTTCCCGCGTGGTGCCGCATGAACAGCTGCGCGAGGAAGCGCTGAAAGCGGCCAGCGAAGTGCTGCAGACCGCGCCGGAATGCCGCGCCCATGTCAAGCGCATGCTCAACCAGCAGTATCCTCCGATCGACTACCAGACGATGTTCGTCTCGCTGATGAGCGAAACTTCCGAAGCGCGCGAAGGCATGGCGGCCTTCATGGAAAAGCGCCAGCCGAACTGGATCCCGGAGGGCCTGCCAACCTGAGCGCGATAGGCCGCCAGAGGCAGACTATCCCGCATCGCCGTCGCTCATGGCTTCAATGCATGGCCGCGGTCGGGCCTTGTGGTGCCTTGTGCCCATCTTTCTTACCCAGGTTCTGGCTCAGCGCGCGCAGATACTGGCGCATGGCGACCAGCCCGTCGTCGGAAATTTCCGGGAAGGGCGGCATGCCGGAGCCGAGCAGCGCGCCTTCCTTCACCGCGGCGCGAAAAGCCCTGGCGTCGAGGATATAAGGGGAAGTGCGCAGATCGGGCGCCGTGCCTCCGGAAACCGCATTGAAGCCGTGGCACACGATGCAGCCCGACATACCGTAAACCATCGCGCCTTTCTGCGTGAGTTCGGGGTCTTCCCTGTAGTCCGGATCGTCGAGCGGTTGCCGGGGCAACGCCGGCTCTGCCTGCGGCAGCTTCGCCTTGCCTCCAAGCGCAAAGGTCAGCACGCGGCGCGGCAGACGGTAGTCCGTCGAGTATTCGGCGACACCGGTCGAGAAGATGCCGCCGCCGCCGGCACCGTTGCCGGTGATCACCGTGACAAACTGCGTACCGTCGATCCTGTAACTGATCGGCGGGGCGACCACCGGCGCCTGCGTCTCGAAGCTCCACAGCTCCTTCCCCGACTTCGCGTCGTATGCGACGAGATGTCCGTCGATCCTGCCCTGGAAGACGAGATTGCCTGCCGTCGCCATGATGCCGCCGGGCCAGTTTCCGGGCAGCTCGATGCTCCAGCGGACTTTCTGCGCCACCGGATCCCAGGCCTTGAGAAAGCCGCGATGCGTGCCGGGCAGATCGGGATCGGGATGGGCATTGACGGCCATGCCGCCGATCGGCGGCTGGTTGTCGAAATCGACGCCTTCGTCACCGATCAGGGAGGCGCCCTCGATCACCGGAATATATACGAGTCCGGTTTTCGGGCTGTAGGACTGCGGCAGCCAGCTGTGTGCGCCGCGCACACCCGGCCACAGCTCAAACATTCCCGGCTTGCCGTGATAGCGAATGCCCGGATTTTCGACCGGACGGCCCGTCTTGTAGTCGATCTTCTCCGCCCAGGTGACCTTGGCGAAGGGCTCGGCCGAGATGAATTCGCCTGTCGTGCGGTCGATGACGTAGAAGAAACCGTTCTTGGGTGCCTGCATCAGCACCTTGCGTTCCTTGCCGTCGATCTCGAGCGTAGCCAGGCTCATGTCCTGCACGGCGGTGCAGTCCCACTGGTCGCCGGGGCAGACCTGATAATGCCAGACATACTCGCCGCTGCCGGCCTTTACCGCGACGATCGAAGCCAGAAACAGATTGTCGCCGCCTTCCGGACTGCGCAGCGCCTGATTGTAAGGGAAACCGTTGCCGACGCCGATGTAGATCAGGCCCAGCTCGGGGTCGTAGCTGAAGGCGTTCCAGGCCGTGCCGCCGCCTCCGTGCTTCCACCACTCGCCCGTCCAGGTGCTTGCGGCCAGTTCCATGGCCTTGCTCTCGAAGCCATCGGCGGGATTGCCCGGCACGGTGTAGAAACGCCACAGCCGCTTGCCCGTCTTGGCGTCATATGCAGTGACGAAGCCGCGGATCGCGCTGACGTCCGCACCACCGTGGCCGACGATCACCTTGCCATCGAAGACACGCGGCGGGCCGTTGATGTAGCGCAGCTCCTCTAGCGGATAGTCGCGCTGTTCCCAGGCGACCTCACCGCTATCGGCGTCGAGCGCGATCACCCGGCCATCCTGCGTGCCGAGGAAGACGCGGCCGTCCGAATAGGCAATGCCCTTCTGTCCCCAGCCGAGGCGCAGGTGGATGGCCGATGCCTCCCGGGTCTTCGAATCGAATTCCCACAGCAGCTTGCCGGTCTTCGCTTCGAAGGCGCGGATATAGCCATGGCCGGTAGTGATGAAGAGCTTGCCGTCGGCCTCGATCGGACCGGTCGCGGTGTTCTCGGACGGCAAGTCGTAATACCAGGCAAGCTGCAGATCGCCGACATTGCCGCTGTCGATCTGGTCAAGCGGGCTGTAGTGCTGCTCGCCCGGCGTGCGGCCGAATGTCGGCCATTCGTCGGGGTCGATCAGCGCCGTGGGCTCGTCCGGCTGGGCCGGCCCGTCACAGGACGCGAGGGCAAGCGCGCCGGCGACTGCTGCCCCCAGAACTGCGGCAAGTCGAACGCGCCTATGCGCCGGAATCCCTATCATACAATGACTTCCCGCTCCCTGGCTCGCGATATGACCGAGCGAACTCGCAGAAGCCGCGCGGATCGTGCGTACCGCATCTTTAGCCGGACGGCGTCGAACAGACGCAGTGGCTCATAGCGTGAAGGCCGTAAAGGGCGCGCGCCGGTTTCACATCGACGATTGCCCCCACAGACATGACCCTTTTCGCTGCCCTGCAGAACCGTTGCATCGCGAGAGAGTGAAGGAAGGCGCGGCGAAGCTCGTCTAGATCCCGAAGCGTAGCTTGATGGCATGGTAGCGGTCCTGCAGCTGCTGGACGCGCTCTTGCTTCGTCACCATCGCCGTATCCGCCGGCAGGTGCTGCATCAGCTCGGCGCGCTTCACCAGCTCGGTGCGGAACGTCGCCGGGTTCTGGCTCATCAGATTGCGGTAGCCGAGATTGCCGTCGGAAAATCCCTGCGTGTCGAGCCAGTTGTGCACGCCCGGATCGTCATGGGCGATCACCAGGCGCACGACATTGTCGCTGTCGACCTTGGTGCGGGCCGGCGAATAGCTTACCGTCCGATAGAGATAGTCCATGGATTCGACGAACACGGCGTTCATGCCGAACAGCCAGAACCCGTCATGCCAGTCCATTTCGACGATCAGCGCCTCGTCGGGCTTCAGCGACCAGATCATGTTCGCCGCCATCCGGCCGCGCTTGGCATCGTCTGCGGTGTTGGCGGACTTGTCGGCCGGAAACACGTTGGGCTGATCGGGATCGCACACGCCGCCGGACGTCATCCAGGAATGCTCGGGCCAGTCGCGCATGATGCCGGTGACGAATTCGCCGGCCCAGTCGAAGGCCTCGACCATCCGCTCGGCAGTGGGCATGGGCTTGGGGCTGTCCATGCCGACGCGCTCGATAGTCAGGGTCGTCGGCCGTTCGCCCCAGCTGTCGAAGGCTTCGCGGATGAAGAGCTTTCGCGAGCCGGGGGTGGTCGGCAGCCAGTTCTCGGGCCGCTCCTCGCCGCCGATGAACAATTCGAAATTGCCCTCGGCATCCGCCTGGATCTGCGAGCCCAGGATATTGCACTCGGGAATGTCGCCGAAAGGCTCGTGCAGCGGCGGCCAGTCGGTGCCGGGTATCTTCTCCGGCTTCGGTCCCTGCACCGTCAGGTTGAACCAGCGCGCCGTGCCTTTCCTGCCGGTGATCTTGTAAGTGTAGTCTCCCGAAATCCACGCCTGGCGATATGTGAAGTCACAGACATCGCCACCCAGCTTCATGTAGGGGTGGGTGAAATAATGGATCATCGGATAGGCCGGATCCTTGGTTTCGAGCGCGAGATCGAAGGCCTGTCCGAGATTCTGGGTGAGGAAATGGTATGCGTCGGCACGCATCAGTGGACCGGACGGGTTGGCGTCCTTGAAGGCCTTGTCGCCCGCTGCCTTCAGCCGGTCGCAGAAGGCATGCCATCCGGCGCGCAGGGCTTCATCGGCAGGTCCGTCGCCAAAGGCCATGTTTCAAGCTCCCAATCTGTCGAGGATCGCGGAAAGGTTCTCCGCGGCGCGCCTGGTCGCGGACGCCGCACCTTCCTCCACGATGCGGGGGCCGACTAGCTCGAGGTCGAACACGCCCCGGTAGCCTGCCTCCAGAATATCGCCCAGCAAGTGCTCCAGCGGGATCACCCCGTCGCCCGGCACGGCGCGGCAGGGAGCGGTGCGGTCGCCAAGCACATAATCGCTCACCTGGACCAGACCGGTGTTGGGGATGGCGCGGGCGAACTTCTCCTTCAGTCCGCCTTCGAACCAGCAGGCGTGCAGTTCAAGGCACACACCGATGCCGGCAATCTCCGCCAGCCGGATCGTGTCATCGAGCGTATGCGCGATGTGTATGTCGACATTGAAATCCGAAGCGGTCTCTACCAGCAGCTGGACGCCCTTGTCCTTCGCGACGGAAAGGCAGGGCGCAACCAGTTCGGCAAAGCGCGCCGCCGCATCTTCCCAGAGCAGCGAACCGCGCCCGCCACTGACGAGATAAATCGCCCGCGCGCCCAGCGACGCGGCGATATCGATCGCCTGCATCAGCTTGTCGGTTTCCTCGCTGCCCGCCCGCTCCAGGTCGGTGCCCATGCCGATGGGATGGTTGACGACCGCAACATGCGGGTCGGGGGTGGTGAGCGCCGCTTGCGCTTCATCCAGCCCGCCGTCCTGCATCAGCAGCGGCGTCACCAGAGTCATGTGGCGAACGCCGATCTCGCGGCAATGCTCGACGAACGCGGTCGTGCTCCGGTCAATGTAGGCGATCTGGTGAAGGCAGACGCGTTTGTGCATGTCAGTCCCGCTTCTCGATCTCGACGTTGAAGCGCTCGCGGAAAGGCCGGAACTCTTCATTGAGTTCGTCGATGTCGTAACCGGCTTCGGTGAGCAGCTTCGTCGAATATTCGAACTTGCCGTGACGGTCGCCCTTGTTGTTGGCGAGATAGCCCCGCATCGCAGCCTCCGCCTGCGGAGTCAGCTCCCGGCCCGCGAATTCGTAATAGCCGCGGATCGTGCCGACCGGATCGCCGACGAAATCCCTGTACCGGACATGGTGAATGCGCGGATCGTTGATCAGCGGGTTCGACATGGTGTTGGCGATGCTCATCCGCACACGCTCGAGATGCATCCTGGCCTCGGCGATCATGTCGATCTTGCCGACGATGCCTTCCATGATGTC
>JAGREL010000380.1 GCA_020446575.1 Novosphingobium sp.
GGGCTCACCGTCAAGGAGGCCATGCGCAGCCTGACCATGAACCGCATCGCTCTCGCCATATTCATTCAGAGTACGATGGGCGTTTCGATCATGGTCCATCTGGTTCCGCTGCTGACGGACCGGGGCATCAGCAGCGTGGAAGCAGTGGGGCTTGCCGCGCTTCTCGGCTTTGCCTCGATCGCCGGCAAGCTCATGACCGGCTTCCTCGTCGATCGACTCGCAGGAAGCGTTCTGCCGGTTACGGTATTTTCGCTGCCGGGCGCCGCTTACGTCATCTTCCTGACCGCCGAGACGTCGATTCCGATACTCTCCATTGCCGTCGTGCTGGTCGGCTACGCATCGGGGGCATCCCTGCAGATGGCGACCTATCTCACCACCCGCTATGCGGGGCTGCGGAATTTCGGAACGATATTCGGCATCATCTCAAGCCTGATGGCCCTGTCCGCGGGAATCGGGCCGATCCTGGCGGGCGCTGTGTACGATCTCACCGGCCACTACACCTATTTGCTGATGACCGGCATTCCGGCCGCTGTCGTAGCCGGTCTGTGCGTAGTCGGCCTTGGACCCTATCCCGAGTTCGCGCCGGTCACTCCGGAACCGCGTACTCGTACCATCAAGGCGACTGCGTAACAGCCACAAGACAGGGCCATCGAGCCACGCAATAACGCTCTTGCCCTGGGAGAGGAAAACAAATGCAGGCGAGCGAAAGAACAGCCGCGCAGGAATGGCGGGAAAATTGGACGATCGTCCTCGCCGCCTTCCTGGGCGTCACCTGGATGACGGCACCGTCCATTTCGCTGGGTCTGTTCATCCTCCCGCTGCAGAACGAGTTCGGTTGGTCGCGCGCCGACATTTCATTCGGCATGACGCTCTACGCCCTGATCGGAACGCCGCTGGTGCCCTTTGCCGGTGCGCTGGTCGACAAGTTCGGGTCGCGCAGGGTCGGAATGCCCGGACTGGTGCTCAACGGCCTCGCGTTTGCAGCATTCGGCCTGCTTACACCCTCCCTGTGGCACTGGATGATGGCCTGGGTTCTTTACACGCTGACCCAGCTGTTGATCCGGTCGATCCTGTGGAACCGTGCGGTTGCGAAGGTCTTCAGCGCAAGCCGCGGTCTGGCGCTTGCAGTGACCATGGCCGGGATTTCCTTTGCACAAACACTCACGCCGATCATCGCCCGCTGGCTGATCGACGACTACGGCTGGCGCAACGCCTATTTTTCGTTGGGAATAGGCTGGGCCGGAGTGGCATTTATCGCGGTCGTCCTCTTTCTGCGCGAGCCCGGCGACCGGCAAAAAGCCGCTTCCGCTTCGCCGGCGGCCGATGCCGAGGCCCTGCAGGAAGGAGGGCTGACTTTCGGTGAGGCTTTGCGCGACCAGCGCATCTTGCGCATCGTCTTTGCGATCATCGTGCAGACATCGGTGTTTTCAGGCATCGCCCTGCACATCTTTCCCCTGCTGACCGGCTCCGGAATTTCTCACGCCGGCGCGGCCAGCATGACTGCCGCAATCGGATTGGCCGCACTTGCCGGTCAACTTCTGACCGGCTGGCTGGCGGACCGCGTGCAGAGCACGTTGCTGCCAGTTTCGTGCTTCGTGGTTCTGGTGTTCGCATATCTCATCCTGCTCAACGGCAAGGGGGTGGAAAGCCTGCTGTGGCTCGGCGTGCTTCTCGCCGGCTACGGATCGGGTGCATCGATCAACATCTCGACATATCTTACCTCGCGCTATGGCGGGGTAGCGAACTTCGGCAAGATCTACGGACTGATATCGAGTGGAATGGGCCTCGCCGCCGGCATCGGAACCTATCTCGCGGGGAGGATATTCGACACCACCGGGAGCTATGACAACTATCTGATCATCGGCGCGGTGGCCGCGACCGTTGCTACCATCGCGGTATTCCGCCTGGGCCCCTATCCGAAATTCGAACCCGCCGCGGCCGGCTGAACGGAAACGACATGGACAGACTTGCCATCGAATTCATTTGCGCTTTCGGCATGCCTCCCGTCGAATTCGTCCGCCTTGCCGCCAGGCTCGGCGTATCACGGATCGGGCTCGCACCCGCCCCGATCACCGATAACCCGCATGGCTATGAACCCTGGGACCTGCGCGGCAACCCGTCGCTGCTGCGCGAAACGAAATCGGCGCTGAAGGACCATGGCGTCAAGGTCTCGCAAGGCGAAGGCTTCCTCATCATGCCCGGCACGGAGATCGCTGACAGCGAAGCGATCCTCGACATCATGGCCGAACTTGGCGCGCCTGTGGTCAACTGCGTGGTGGTCGAACAGAACCGCAGCAGAGCCCTCGACCAGTTTGCGCGGCTCGCAGATATGGCAAGCGAACGTCAGCTGATCGCGACACTGGAATTCATGCCGATGATGTCACCCGGCAATCTGGGCGAAGCTCTGGCCTTCGTCGTCGAATCCGGCGCCGCCAACGGCAAGCTGATGATCGATGCGATGCATCTCTATCGTTCCGGCGCCACATCTGCCGATCTGGCCGCGATCGATCCCGCGATAATTGGTTATGCCCAGCTGTGCGACGTACCGATGCCTGCGCAAATCGCCGACTATGGCGAGGAAGCGCGGCATGAACGGCGCAGCCCCGGGGACGGTGACCTGCCGCTGGAAGATTTCCTGCGCGCGCTGCCTCGCGATATCACGGTCGGGCTGGAAGTGCCGATGATGTCGAAAGCGCAGGCCGGCATCCTGCCGGAACAAGCCCTCAAGCCCTGCGTGGACGCCGCAAGAAAGCTGCTTTCCGAACTCGATTGAACGGCATCAGTCCGCGGTCATGGCCTCGACGAAAGCCTTGACTGCAGAGGCCTCGTCACCATTCCACACCGCGCCCGACACCGCGAGGAAGTCCGCGCCGGCTTTTACCAGCACACCGCAATTCTCAGGCGTGATCCCGCCGATCGCGACGCAGGGAATTTCGAACAGCTCTTGCCACCAGCCGAGAATGTCCGGTTCCGCCCGGTGCTCGACTTCCTTGGTGGAGGTCGGGAAGAAGGCGCCGAAGGCGACATAGTCAGCTCCCGCTTCGCCCGCTTCCATCGCCAGATGGCGGCTGTCGTGGCAGGTTACGCCGATCTGCGCATCGCGTCCCAGCATCTCGCGCGCCTCTTGCACGTCCCCGTCCTGCTGGCCGAGATGCACACCATCGGCGCCGATGCGCTTCGCAAGGCTTGCCGAATCGTTGACAATGAAAGCGACGTCCCGCTCGGCGCAGATCCGTTGCAACGGCTCGGCGAGCCGCACCGCTTCGTGCTGGTCGATGCCCTTGACGCGAAACTGGAATGCCGCGACCGGCCCGGCATCGAGCGCACGAGACAACCGGTGAGGGAAATCCCCGCCGACCTCGAGGGGGGAAATCAGATAAAGCTGGCAAGGGGTACGCTCGTCCTCGGTCATACCTGGCCCCCTAGCGGGCTCAATCGACCAGTGCGAGCAGGAAACCGTCCCAGCCCTTGGAGCCTACGGTCTGCACGGACGTTGCGGTCAGACGAGGCTCGCCACAGCTCAGGCAGCCGCGACGGCTTTCTTTTCGGTCGATGCCTTGTAGATTTCGTCGATGGCCGAGGCGAGCGAGGCGTCGAACTGGTCGTCACTCATGCCGGCACGCAGATCCTCGAGCAGCGCGCGGCTGAAGCTGGCAATCACGCCGCGGTTCTTGGCGAGTTCCACGCAGGCTTCGGGCCGTTTGTAGCCACCGGAAAGCGCGACCACCCGCAGCACGCGCGGATGATCGACCAGCGGGTCGAACAGGCCGGGCTTCACCGGCAGCGAGAGCTTCAGCATCACCTTGTCGTCGCCGGGCATGGCGGTCAGCGCCCGCGAAAGCTCTTCCAGCAGAATCTGGTCGCACTCGGCGCGGGTCTCGCTCTTGATGTTGACTTCGGGCTCGAGGATCGGAACCAGCCCTGCGCCCAAGACCTGGAGGCCGACAGCCACCTGCTGATCGGCGATCGCGGCGATGCCTTTGCGATCGGCGCTATGGATCACCGAACGCTCCTTGGTGCCGAACATGCCCAGCCCCTTGGCGCGCGACAGCAGCGCATCGAGTTCCGGCATCGGCTTCATCATCTGCACGCCGTTGGCCTCTTCCTCGAGGCCCTTGTCGATCTTGATGAACGGCACAACGCCGCGATCGTGCAGCGCCTGCGGCGTCGGCTTGCCTT
Source organism: Novosphingobium sp. (assembly GCA_020446575.1). Lineage (GTDB taxonomy): Bacteria > Pseudomonadota > Alphaproteobacteria > Sphingomonadales > Sphingomonadaceae > Novosphingobium. The sequence continues at coordinate 4,180 of JAGREL010000380.1, forward strand.
CGACCTGTCCGTCCATCGTGCGCTCGAAGAGGATCGCGCCGATCACCTTGTCGCCAGTGAAGGCGGGAGACGTGATGATGCGGCTGCGCATCTGGTGAATGAGGGAGAACATCTCCTCCTCGCTCGACCAAGCTCCTTCTTCGATCCCGTAGCCCTTGAGAGCCTTGGGCGTGGAGCCGCCGCTCTGGTCCAGAGCGGCGATGAAGCCCTTCCCGGCCGCAATCTTGGCGATCATTTCGGAGTGCTGCATGGCTGTTTTCCTGCGTTTCGTTAAGCTTTTACCGGCGCCTAGCGCGGAGTCACCGAAGGCTCAACCTCATTCACCAAAACTCTTAACATGCTTCCGCGGCCGGAGTGAAAATGCTGCGCCCGACTACGCTGATCGCCAGCGCCAGCATGCAGGCTGCCGCAATCGCGAGAATCGACGCGCCGGCGCCCCAATTCAGCATGAACCATTCGAAGACCGGCTGGGCCACCAGAGGCCCGGCATAGAACGCGGCCCGGACGAAGCCCAGCATGCGGGCCCTGTGTTCCGGGAGCGCGGTGGCGGCAGTCGCCGAAAACATATTGGGTACGATCACACCCAGCCCGGCGCCGTTGACTGCCATGCCTGCATAGAGGAGCGGCAAGTCGTGCGCCGCCACGACCAGGACCAGGCCCGTCGCAGTCACGGCAAAGCCCGCGACGAAGGTCTGCAGTGCGGAGAGGCGCGCGCGAATCCAGCCGAAGGAAAAAGCAGTCAGGGCCGACATACCGGCGCCTACGACCATCAGCATCGCCACCGTTTCCGGAGAACCATGCCCGACATCGGCTACATGATAGGGCAGATACATGGTTATGGTCGTGACGATCGACCCGCAGGCCAGGCCGAAGACCATCAGGCCCCAGGGGGTGTCCGTGCTCGTCGCCTTTGCGACTGGATCAGTGGCTACTTCCGATGGCGACCCGGCTGACGGAAGCGTAAACAGCACCAGCAGGCCGACCGGAAGCGCGAGCAGGAACATCAAGAAGACGTACCGCCAGCCGAAATTGGCGATCGCACCGACCGCAAGCATCAGCAGCAACACTCCGACCGCGCCGGTTACCGAGAAAAAGCCCAGCCAGCGGTCGCGCCGGTCCGAGGGAATACGCGTGGTGATCAGCGCAATCGCCAGCACTCCCATACCGGCATTGGCCACTCCCTGGACTATCCGGAAGCCGACCATTGCGTAGAGATTGTCGAGCAGGAAGATCCCCGCGCCCGAAACGGCATAAAGCACCAGCAGCATCAACAGCAGCCGAAGCTGGCCGATCCGCTCGGCGAGGATGCCGGTGACGAGAGCGCCGAAGATCATTGCGGCGCTGAGCGCCGACATCATCAACCGCACCAGCACGCCGGAATTCGGATAACGCGCGAATTCGGTGCTTATCTCGGGCATTACCGGCGCAATGCCGCTCAGCGCCAACCCGCTCAGCGGGGCGAGGCAACAAAGCGCGATGCAGGCTGCCAGCGTCAGATCGCCGGTATCGCCGCCAGTCCGTTGGGACGCCATTCGGTTCCTCTTCCCCAAGGTATTGCCCGAGGGTGAAGGAGCCGGTGCGGCAGATCAACCGATTTCGTCAGCCTCCGGCCAGCGCCGCAACGCCCGGCAGTTCCTTGCCTTCCATCCATTC
>JAGREL010000008.1 GCA_020446575.1 Novosphingobium sp.
TTTTCGCACTTGCAGCATGGGTCAGACTGCCGCATACAGGATGGGCCTTTTAGGCATCCTCTCCCAAACTTCTACGGGGCCGGTCTTCGGATCGGCCCCTTTTTTCTTGCCGCCTTGCGCGAGCCGACCATGCCACCGCAATCCGGTAGGCCGGCCCCGCAAACCGCGCTAGCATGCGCCGATGGATGCGCTTTGCTCTCCCGACAAACCGGTCGACCTGCTGATTGTCGGTGCTGGCTTGTCCGGCATCGGCATGGCCGCGCATCTGACGCGCCAGTGTCCTGGCAGGAGCTACGCGATTCTCGAGCGGCGCGACCGGCTCGGCGGCACCTGGGACCTGTTCCGTTATCCGGGCATCCGCTCCGACAGCGACATGTACACGCTGGGTTACGAATTCGAACCCTGGCGCGACGATCATTCGATTGCCGGAGGCGATGCGATCCTCGCCTATCTGGACCGGGTAGCCGACAAGTATGGTATTCGCGACCAGATACGCTTCGGCACCAGGGTGGTCTCCGCCGACTGGGACAGCACTTCGGCACTGTGGACGCTGGAGACACAGGACGCGGCCGGCAACAGCTCGAGACTATCGGGACGCTTCCTGTTCTTCGGTTCGGGCTACTACGACTACGACGACCCATACGATGCCCAGATTCCGGGCCTCGCCGACTTCGGCGGAACCACCGTCCACCCCCAATTCTGGCCCGGCGACCTCGATTGTTCGGGCAAGCGGATCATCGTCATCGGCTCGGGCGCAACTGCGGCGACGCTGGTTCCGGCACTGGCCCACAAGGCGGCGCACGTCACTATGCTCCAACGCACGCCGAGCTGGTATTTCGCAAGACCGGCCAGGGATCGTCTTGCCATGATCCTGCGCCGCATCCTGCCGGAAACGGCCGCCTACGCACTGACCCGCATGCGCAACATCCGGCTGCAGGACTTCCTGTTCCGCCGCGCGCGCGAAAAGCCTGGGCAAGTGAAGGCGTTCCTCCACAAGCAGATCGCCAAGCAGCTGCCGTCCGGTTACGACCGGGCCGATTTCTCCCCGCCCTACGATCCCTGGGAACAGCGCCTATGCCTGGTGCCCGACGGCGACCTGTTCGACGCGATCCGCTCGGGCAAGGCCGCCGTTGTCACCGGCGGCATCGAGGCCGTCGATGAAACCGGCATCCGCCTGAGGGACGGCCGCCAGCTCGAAGCCGACATCATCGTCACCGCTACCGGGCTCAAGCTCTCGACGCTCGGCAAGATCGCGGTCAGCCTCGATGGCGAACCCGTCGATTTCACTCAGGCATTCTACTACCGCAACTGTATGTTTTCGAACGTGCCGAATCTTGCGGCGCTGTTCGGCTATCTCAACGCCGCCTGGACGCTCCGGGTCGACATCGTCGCCAACTGGCTGTGCCGCCTGCTCAACCATATGGACGAGAGGGGCTTTGCCACGGTTACGCCGCATCTCGCCAAGGACCATGGGCTCGTCGAGGAAAACCCCGTCGATCTCTTCTCCTCCGGCTATCTCCGGCGCGGCCGCCATCTCATTCCGAAAAGCGCCAGCGCCGCTCCGTGGCGACTGAGCATGGACTATCTGGCCGACCGCAAGGAAATGCGCAGCACGCCAATCGAGGACGGTGTGCTGGCGTTCGAGAGGGTGGCGCAAATCGCGGACGTCCGGTAGCAGGACGCAACCATTTGCCCTAACTGCGTGAGCCATGGCCGAATCGATCCGAATCTACACTGCCGCGCTGATCGTGATCGGCGACGAGATTCTGTCGGGCCGCACTCATGACGCAAACATCGCCCAGGTCGCGAGCTGGCTCGGTGTGCAGGGAATCCGCCTTTCCGAAGTGCGCGTGGTGGCCGACGACACGGTCGCGATCGTCGAGGCGGTCAACACGCTGCGCGCGCGCAACGACTATCTGTTCACCACGGGCGGGATCGGCCCGACCCACGACGACATCACCGTCGACGCCGTGGCCGAGGCACTGGGCGTGGACGTGATCGTGCATCCCGAAGCGCGGGCGATCCTGTCGGAATATTACGAACCGCGCGGCGGACTGACGGAAGCGCGCCTGAGAATGGCTCGCGTACCCGACGGGGCCGAACTGATCCCCAACCGCTACACCGGTGCGCCGGGCATCCGCGTCGGCAACATCTACCTGATGGCGGGCGTACCGCAGATCACCGCCGGCATGCTCGACGCGCTTTCCGGCACGCTGGAAGGCGGGCAGCCGCTGCTGTCGGAAACCGTGGGGTGCTGGGTCGCCGAAAGCGAAGTCGCTGACCTGCTGCGGGAAACGGAAAAGGCCCACGCCTCCTGCCAGATCGGCAGCTATCCGTTCTGGCGCGACGGCAGGACCGGGGCGAATTTCGTCATCCGTTCGACCGACGCGAGGGACCTTGCCGACTGCGTCCACGACCTGATGGAAGGGCTGGAAGGTATCGGCAAGCCGGCGGTGCCAGGTGGGATCTAGGCACTATTCCGCGACACTGACGCTTGCACTTGCCGCCTGCGCCACGCCCCAAGCCACCACGCTCGACGATTTCGAGGCCACACTTGCCGCGCAGGACAGCGCCACCGTCGCGCTTACCCGGTGGTGCGATGCGCACGGCATTGCCGATCCGGCGGAAGTGCGCGCCTCGCCCGTAGTCGGCGAGCGTGTCGCCGTTCCGCCCAGCCTGCGAAAGACGCTGCAGGTTTCAGCGGACGCGCCACTGGGCTATCGCCATGTCCGCCTCAGCTGCGGCGGCACGGTGCTTTCGGAAGCGCACAACTGGTACGTTCCGGGCCGGCTGACGCCGGAAATGAACCACACGCTGGAAAATACCGACACGCCGTTCGGGCGAGTCGCCGGTCCGCTCGGCTTTACCCGCGAGCGGCTGGCGAGCCTGCGGGGAGCTGCGCCGGGTTGCCCCGAAGCGACGATCCTGTCCCACCGCGCTATCCTGCGGCTGCCCGACGGACGCCCGATCAGCGCGCTGGTCGAATGCTATACGGCAGAGAATCTCGCTATTTCGAGACCGGCACGACCCGCTCGTTAAGGTTTCCGCACGCTTTAACCCTGAATTGGGACGCCGCTTTCACACGCGTTGTTAACGGCCAGGCTTGTCAATACGAATTGCCGAGAACCAAAGGGAACAAACCAGTGCGCAGTATTCCAATCATTGTTTTGGCACTTCTGTGCGCGGTGCCCTGCTAGGCTTTACGCGCTGCAAGAGGATCACGGCTGCAAGAGGATCAAGAAGGATGTCCATCAGGTTTGAGTGCGGCGGCAACAGCCGCGAAAATCGCAGAGCCAAGCGCAACCCCTCCGTCATTCGAGGACGCATCAGGGAGCGCTCCAGATCGTCATCCTACGCATTGATTCGCAACCTCTCGATCTACGGCTGCGAAGTCGAATGCCCCGAACCGCTTCTGGGAAGCAGCACGGTCTGGGTACAATTGCCCCGCCTTGAAAGCATCGCCGGCGGCATGACGTGGTGCAAATCACACCGCGCCGGAATCGCATTCGACGCGCCGCTCCATCCCGCCGTCGCAGAACATGTTGGACCCGGAAATGTTAGGAAGGAGGACGATATGGAAACGACTCAGTTAGATACCGATCGGCACGACTTCGACAAGACCAAGGAAGCCGATGATCTGCTTTCCCGCCGAGAAGAGATACTCCTGGGCAAGGCGGACAACGGCGAATCTCCGGTCATGAACAGGAAAAGCCCCAGGGGCGGCAACCTGCAGAATCTGATTGCGCGCGAGACCACGCGCAGTGCCGACCATCGCGAGGCGGAACGGTTCGAGGACGTTGTTGTCACTTCGCCTGTAAAGCTCAAGATCAAGGGCAGCGAAGCGCTGGTTGAGAATGTCTCCTCCGGCGGCGTGAAGATAACCTGCGAGCTGGACGCCGGGATCGGCGACGAAGTGCCCGTCGAATTTGACGGCTTCCAGCCGATGACGGGCGAAGTCATCTGGATCGGACACGGCCAGGCCGGCATCAGCCTGCCGCCTGATTCGATCGAAATCTCCCGCGGCTAGCGCGATCCGGTCATCGACCGGTTTGCGTCACCGACTGCCGGGCGGCGGCCTATGATCAATAGCCGTCCGGTACGGGCGCGGAAGACCGTAGCGGCACGTCCCTGTCAACAACGTAGGTGATCACCAGTCGCGCCGGTCCCTCGCCAACGTTCCTGCCGCCATGAACGGTCCCGCGCAGTGCGGTGAAGCTGTCGCCCGGCCCGAGACGACGGATCGGCTTTCCCGCCATCCACAATTCCAGTTCCCCAACTTCGACATAGGCGATTTCGACGCCGGGATGGGTATGCCAAGGCACTTCACCGCCCGGCGGGATGTCACGCGTCATCACGCTGACAAGCTGGATACCCATGTCCTGCGGGACATCGAAGTTCACGTCCATCGCTCGCTTTTCAGCAGCGACTTCCTGCGCTCCGGCTGGCGCGGCAAAAGCAGACAAGCAGGCTATCGCGGCGGCAAGCGGTAACGGTTTTCTCATCGGATTCTCCCAGCCCGGAACATTTGCGCGTCAGCTTGCCGATGCGTCTGCCATGCCAGTGCCCTGGGCCAGCGTCATGTCGTACTGATCGCTGTAGATGCCAAGATCGGTCGGGTACATCTGCGCATAGCCCCATTCGGCGATGGAAACGCGCTGCAGGGTGCGTACGGATTCGGTTATCTCGCCGCGAGCGTGCTGCACGGTCTCGTTGTCCCATATGACGATATCGCCCAGGTCCCAGCGATGCTCATAGGTTTCGCCCTCGGCATAAAGCCAGGAGAACAGTTCGGCGAGCAGCGCATCGCTCTCTTCAGGCGACAGTCCGATGATGCAGTCTGTCAGATCCTCGCTCACAAAGAGATAGGGGCAGCCGGTATTGCGCTGCTGGCGTACCACCGCATGCACCGCACAGACATCGCCGGGTTCGAGATCGGTCAGCCGGTTGCGCCGGTCGAACACCTTCTGTTTGACATGCAGCGCGTTGAGATTGGCCACTCGGTCGCGCAGCTTCCCGGGAAGCCGTTCCCAGGCACGCAGGCCGCTGGCGAAATGAGTCGACGTCGTGCCGGCATCGACTTCGAGCGCATGGAGCGAGCCGCCGATATAGGGCTTCGGCAGGTAAGGCAGGTCATTGTGCCAGAGGAGCTGCTGCGCGCCAAGATAACCGTCCGCGCGCGAGTTGGAGACGATCATGTTCTCCCAAGGATTGTCCAGCACCGGCCCGAACAGACGGCAGACTTCCATCTGCTGGTCCATGCCCAGCGGCTCCAGCCCCTTGAAGACAAGCAGCCCTTCCTCATCGAACAGGCGGCGCAATTCGCGCGTGCCTGCCTCGGTCGGCTTCAGGATCAGATCGGGGTCGCCCTCGGCCCCAAAGGGCTGAATTGCGCTCAATGCGGTCGTGCTGGTCATCTGCCGGAATCCTCTCTCGAAGCTTCCTCCTAGCACGGAAAGGGCCGGAAAAGTTACCCTTCCCGGCCCTTTCACAACCAGGCGGCAGAGCGGTCAGGCGTCCACCATTTCCGTCCCCGCGATCGACGTGCGATGCATCATCCGGCCGGACTCAAAGTCATAGGGAATGGCACGGTGCAATGCGCTGGTGTTTTCCCAGATCACGAAATCGCCTTCCTCCCAATCGTGCCGCAACGAATAGTCGGGCTGCGCGCACCATTCGACCAGCCGGATGAGCAGGGCCCGGCTTTCCGGAATCGACATGCCGACCACGCGGTCGGCGGTCGTGCCCAGCAACATCGACTTGCGCCCGTCGGCATGGGTGAAGACGAGCGGACGTTCCCGTTCCCTCTGAATACCGATCACGCGCTCGTAATCCTCTTCGGGAATGGCGTCCTGGATCGGAATCATGCTGGCCTTGACCGAATGAATCACGGTCAGCTCTTCCAGCGCCTTCCGCTCTTCTTCGGGCAGGCCTTCGAAACCGGCATAGGTGCTGGCGAATTCTGTCTGGCCACCTTTCTGAGCCACCTTGCGGGCCGAAAGCAGGGTGGCGAATGGCGGCGGCAACTCAATCGGCATCCCGTCCATGTGGTAGAAATAGGTACCAAGGACATATTCGGGCTGCGGATTCACATCCTTGTCCAGAGTGACCTGATAGACGTTCTCGTCCGTCTTCTGCCTGTTGAACTGACCCGTGAGCTTCACCTTGCCGCCCATCAGGTCGGTGATCAGCAGCTGCTCCTCGTCGGTGAGGTTCAGCCTGGGAAAGATCACGACGGTGCGTTCCTGCACTTTTTTCCGGATCGCCTCGGCAGCCTCCGGCGTGAACAGGTCGTCGCGATCATCCCAAACAACGCGCGAGCCGACCTTCGGCTTGATGTCTTCGAAACGGATGGCCATCGCCATTTCTCCCGATGGATATTGCGCTGAACATGTGTTCAAACCAATTCTGTCGGCCTATAGCGATTGGTCGGTCTTCCCGCAAGAGAAAGGCCGGGAAAGTCACCCTTCCCGGCCTTCGTCAGACTTAATCGGAAAGCGGCTCAGGCGCCTTCGAGTTCCGCCGTATCGATCTTGATGCCCGGCCCCATGGTCGAGCTGATCGCCACCTTGCGGACGTATTTGCCCTTGGCGCCCGACGGCTTGGCCTTGACGATGGCATCGACGAAGGCGTCGAAATTGGCCTTGAGCTGATCGTCGGTGAAGCTGAGCTTGCCGATGCCGGAATGGATGATCCCGGCCTTCTCGACGCGGAATTCCACCTGTCCGCCCTTGGCGTCCTGCACGGCCTGGGCGACGTTGGGCGTCACGGTGCCCAGCTTCGGGTTCGGCATCAGCCCCTTGGGGCCGAGTACCTTGCCGAGCCGGCCGACCACGCCCATCATGTCGGGCGTGGCGATCACGCGGTCGTAATTGAGATTGCCGGCCTGCATGTCTTCCATCAGGTCTTCCGCGCCCACCTTGTCGGCGCCTGCGGCAAGAGCTTCATCGGCCTTGTCGCCCTTGGCGAAGACCGCGATCTTCACGTCCTTGCCAGTGCCCGAAGGCAGCGAGACCATGCCGCGCACCATCTGGTCGGCGTGGCGCGGATCGACACCCAGATTCAGCGCGATCTCTACGGTCTCGTCGAACTTGGCGCTGGCGAATTCGCGCAGCGCCTTGAATGCATCGTCGACGCCGTGCAGCTTCTCGCGGTCGAGCTTTTCGGCGAGCACCTTCTGCTTCTTGGTCAGTTTCGTCATCGGTTCAGCCCTCCACCACATCGAGGCCCATCGAACGCGCGGAGCCTTCCATGATCTTGGTGGCCGCCTCGATGTCGTTGGCGTTGAGGTCCTTCATCTTCATTTCGGCGATTTCGGACAGCTGCGAGCGCTTGATCGTTCCGGCCGAAACCTTGCCCGGCTCCTTCGAACCGGACTTGAGCTTGGCCGCCTTCTTGATGAGGAAGGACGCCGGCGGGCTCTTGGTGACGAAAGTGAAGCTGCGATCCGCATAGACCGTGATGATGGTCGGGATCGGCATGTTCTTTTCCATGTCCTGCGTGGCGGCATTGAATGCCTTGCAGAATTCCATGATGTTCACGCCGCGCTGGCCCAGCGCCGGGCCG
>JAGREL010000381.1 GCA_020446575.1 Novosphingobium sp.
CGTGCGCGACAATCTTGCGCAGATTATCGACCTGTCGTCGGCATCGAACCCACAGTCCAGCGATCAGGAAGGCAGCGCCTTCCTGCGCCCGGCAATCGAGGCCGCGATGCGAGGGGTTTCGCGTTAAGGCACAATTCCCGGTTTCCCGCGGCTTCGCCTATTGCAGATTGCGCCGCACGGTTTGTCGAGAAACCGATTTGGGTGTAATTTAGTTGAGGATGCATCAATACGTCGTGCGTCCAGGCAAGGCCGCGCGAAGAGGACTGCCAGAGAGGAACTGCCCCATGTCCTACGAATTGAACCGTAAGCTTGCGGCCCGGCGCGATCCGCTGCCGACATCCGTGAATATCGATTCAGTCACCGCCGACATCATCCGCGGCGCGTTCGAGACCGTCTGTTTCGAATCCGCTACTTTCCTGGGGCGCGCAGCTTCCTCGCCGATTATCAACCAGTCGAATGAACGCAACGCCGCCATCGTCGACGCCCATGGCCGGCTCGCCATGGGCGCGATCGGCACGCCGCACCTGACGTTCGTCAACCAGATGGAAACCCGCTGGGGCCTGATGAACATGGAACGCTACGACTGGGGCCCGGGTGACGTCTTCCTCGCCAACGATCCCGATCACGGCGGCGGCCACCTGCCCGACTACTGCGTCTACGGCCCGGTCTATGACGAGCAGGGCGAACTGATCTGCATCCAGACGCTGCAGGCACACCAGGGCGACACCGGCGGCAAGGATCCCGGCGGCTTCACGCTCGAAGCGACGGACATCTTCACCGAGGGCGTGATCTATCCCTGCCTCAAGCTGGTCCACCGCGGTGAACTGCGCAAGGACGTGTTCGACTTCGTGATCCGCAACAACCGTTTCGCCACTTTCGCCGGCGATATCGCCGCGATGATCGGCGGCGTGCAGCATGCCGTGACGATGCTTGAAAGCCTCCTTGCAAAGTGGGGCGCGGAGACGGTGAAGGCGGCGATCAACCATTCGATCGAGCACACCGAGCGCCGCATGCGCGAGGAAATATCGAAATGGCCGGATGGCGATTACGAAGGCACCGTCCTGATCGACCACGACACCGCCGGGACCAAGGACATCAAGGTCCACGTGACTTGCAGGATAAAGGGCGATCAGCTCACCGTCGACCTCACCGGAACGGATGACCGCCAGGATCTGGTCGGTGTTTGGAACACATTCGCCAACAGCCGCTCCTATGTGATGACCCAGGTCATCACTCACCTCGATCCCACGATCGTCCGCAACGAGGGCATGTTCAACGCGGTGGAGATCATCATTCCGGAAGGCTGCATCGCCCAGCCTCCGCCGAACAAGCCGGCCGCGCTCGGCTCGTTCCATCCGGCCTGCGAGATCACCGAGGCCGTCACTCTCGCCCTGTCGCACGTGGCGCCGGAACGCGCCCAGCCGCAGCTCTACAAGATCGGCATGCCAAACGCCGTCGTGGGTTTCGATGCCAACGGCATGATGTGGATGGACCAGGGCGTCGATTGCCGCTCGATGGACTGCTCGGCAGTGCAGGGCATCGACGGCTGGGGTTCCGCCCCCAATGCGCTCGGCAACCTGATCCTGTCCGAAGCCGAGGATGCCGAAAGCCGTTTCCCGGTGCTCAACATCAGCCGCGAGATGAAAACGGATGGCGGCGGAGCCGGCCAGTGGCGCGGCTCACCCGGCAGCCTGAACGTCAAGCAGGTGCTGAAGCCGCTTTCCGCCGTTGCCTGGATGGTCTCGGCCGATCACCCGCTTCGCGGCATGTGCGGCGGTGACGACGCCATTCCCTACGAGAACCATTTCGAGGTCGGCACGCCGAACGAGCGCAAGATCGAGCATACCGCCCAGGATCTGCTGCCGGAAGGTGCGGTCATCGCCTATCAGCACGGCGGCGGTGCCGGTTTCGGCTATCCGCTGCTGCGCGATCCCGAAGCGGTGAAGGAAGACGTGCTCGACGAATACATCAGCGAAACAGCCGCCAGGGATAAATACGGCGTGGTGCTGAAAGGCACGCTTGCGAATTACGATCTTGAAGTGGACGTCGAGGCCACCGAGGCGCTCCGCAAGGACATGGGCGTGGACGAACTGCTCACCGAGGCCGCTGAATAAGGCATTCTGAAAATAATTGGTTCTTCTTTCCCTCCCCTCGCGGGAGGGAATGGAGGGCCTTGCAGGTGAAGAGGACCTGAAATGAATTATCGCGTCGGCATCGATA
>JAGREL010000053.1 GCA_020446575.1 Novosphingobium sp.
CGCGAAGGCCGCCGTCTTGCCGGTGCCCGTCTGGGCGATGCCGAGCAGGTCGCGCCCCTTGAGCAACGCGGGAATGGCCTGGCGCTGGATCGGCGTGGGATCGGAATAACCCTTGGCACCGAGCGCGCGAAGGATGGGCTCGGCAAGGCCAAGGTCGGAAAAATAGGACATGGAATACTTTCAATAAATCGGTCGCGCGCAGACGCTCGTCGCGCCGCGCACGCGTAGGGTTCGTTCGATGCGACCCTGCGTGAAGAAGGAAGCTTCAGGCGAATTCGGCGACCGTACGTCCGGACAGGTCTTGCGTGAAAACGCATAACCTCACGCTGCCGGGACTGCGGCGGGAAAGGCCCCGCGCGCCGATTGCTGGTGGGCACTTAGTGTGCGTTGCAGCAAAAAGCAAGAAAATTGCGCAGACTTGCTAATATCTTGCAGGATTGTCGCAGCAGTGCTTTGGCGTGCAGCGATGTTCCAACCGCTTTCCCCGTGCATCAGCGTTTGCCGGATCGACCAGAGGACGGGCTGGTGCGAGGGCTGCCGGCGCACATTGTCGGAAATCGCCGACTGGCCAATGCTCTCGGCGCGCGAGAAGCGGGCGATTCTGGCCCGGCTCGATGAGCGCAAAGCTCAGTAGAATCCCCCAAGCTTGGTGTGATCCCAGCTGACATAGCGGAACGGGGTGAAGCGAAGCACCACGCGCTTGGCATAGGAAGCGCGGACCTGCTCGCTCATCGATTCGCTCAGGCTGCCCGAGATTTCCTGCCCGGCACGGATACTGCTCATGGCCTGCGCGACCTCCTCGGGGTCGTCGATGATTTCCGCGTCCGTATAGGCAATGACCGATTTGAGATCCGAATAGCCCCCGCCGCTTTCGACCAGCAGGGTCGCGCGCGGATCGCGCTCTATGTTCTTCACTTTCTGGCTCTTGCGGAAAGTGGTCATGAGAATGCGGCCTTCCTCGTCCAGCCCGTAGTTCATGGGGGCTGGATGCGGCAGGCCGTCGGGGCCGTTGGTGACCACGATGATGCGGGTTTGCTCTTCCAGATAGGCGCGGATTTCCTCGGGCGTCATGCGAATCAGTTCACGGCGTGACGGCATCTGCTTCTCCTAGCCTTGTGTGCCCCATGGCAGGGTCTTGGGATCGCCACCCGTCACCAGCCGCCGCAGCGAGGTGCGCGCAAGGCGCTCCGTTTCCGTTTTGCGTCGCGCTGCGGCAAGCTGGAGCAGGGGTGCGGGCCGCACGATTTCCGCGTCATAGCCGTCAGCGAGGATCACGCCGCATTTTTCGGGCAGGAATGCCTCGGTCTCAAGGCACCCCCGGTCGAGCGCGGGCGGCAGGCCCCAGAAGAAACGGTCGCAATAATCCAGATAGTCTGGCCATTTGGCGTCGCCGAGCAGGTCGGCGCGGCTGACCTTGATTTCGACGATGACGATGCGGCCCTTGGCGTCGATCCCCATCAAATCCGCCCGGCGGCCGCAGCGCAGCGGCATTTCCGGCAGGCACCAGATGTCGTTGCGGGCAAACAGCCGCCCGATGCCGCGCACCAGCGCTTCGGCGGTATGTCCCGCGTCGCCCGCGAGGGAAGGAGAATCGCTTTCGGCCATGCCCCTTTGTAGGAACATAGCAGGAACTTGCAAGCGCTTCGGAAGAGTCGGGCGGTCAGGCCGTGGGAACTGGATATTCGCCTTCGTCTGGCGGAACTAGCAACAGTAGCGCGTCTCGGGCGGAGAGGAATTCGCGCCACAGGGCGAGTGCAGGCACCGCCGGATTGGCCCCGGCCGCATGGGCCGCGAGCAAGGCTGAAAGGCCCGGTTCGAGTACGGCCGAAATGTCGTCGATGCCCTGTTCCGCCGCCTCGCGCCGCCAGCCGCCGGTATCGCCAATGGCTGCCGGGAAATCGCGCACGGTCGGCGGCATTGGCTCGTCGGGCACTTCCGCCAGCGAACCGATCACTGCCGCAGCGTCATGCAACGCCGACCATTTCATGCCGATCGCGCTTGTAGAGTTCTTGCCGAACTCCAGATGATCCAGGCCATGCAGCATAGTGATCTGCGGCCTGCGATCCGGATTGTTCGGGGTCGTATCCATGGCTTGACTGATAGTGCCGTTGCTCTTGCCAAATCGCTAATTCTCTGCGGTAGCCCGCGAATTGTCTAGGCAAGCGGTGAAAAGCAGACGACAAGCCAGGACGGCTCTATGCGAAGGCCGAAGCGGGAGAGATAGATGGCAGGGTCAGGCGAGCCGGGCGCGCTCGAAGAGTGGCGGGCGCATTGGCGAGTGATGATCCCCTGTTTCGGCGGAATCGTGCTGTGTTCGGCTCACGGCTATTCGCTCGGCGTGATGATCCTGCCGATCGAGCAGGAATATGGCTGGTCGCGCGCGGAAATTTCCGCCGGCATGCTGATCCTGTCGCTCATTGCCCTGGTCGCCTCGCCCCTTGCGGGACTTGCAGTCGACAGGTTGGGCGCCCGGCGGATCGCGCTTTTCGGTGTCCCGTTCTATTGCACTTCGCTCGCCATGCTGTCGCTCGCGGGTTCGAACGTCGTATCCTGGTGGTCGCTTTGGGCGTTGCTCGCCATTGCCAACATGACTGTGATGCCGGCGGTCTGGCTGGCGGTTCTGAACGGCTATTTCATCAAGAGCCGCGGACAGGCGATGGCCGTCGCCCTTTCAGGAACCGGCATGGGAGCGGCCATTTATCCATTCATCCTCAACGCGCTGATCGAATGGCAGGGCTGGCGCGAAGCCTATGTGATGCTGGCGACGATCGCGGTGTTGCTGGTTCTTCCGGCCACCTATTTCCTGTTCCGGCCTGCCCGCCATTTGCAGGCGCCGCCTCGGCAGGAGGCGACCACTGGCGGCCGAACTCCTCCGCTTTCCGCTCGCGGCCAGGCCTGGTCCATGCGCTATCTGAAGCTGGCCGCGGCGGCGACGGTCTACGCGGTCGCCTGTTCCGCTCTGACTGCCAATGTCGTGCCGGTGCTGATCGACCAGAACCTCAGTCCCGCCGTCGCGGCGGCAACGGCCGGCCTGCTTGGTATCGGCTCGATCACCGGCCGGCTGATCGGCGGCTTCCTGCTCGACAGGTTCAACGGCAACATGGTCGCGGCGATTTGCGTCTTGCTGCCGATCATTCCGATCACGATCTTCCTGAACACCGATGGCTCGCAGGCGTGGGCGGCTCTCGCCTGCCTGGTGATGGGCCTTTCGATCGGCACCGAAGTGGACTGCTGCGCCTATCTTGCCGCGCGCCATTTCGGAACGCGCAATTTCGGCGCCCTGTTCGGCACGATCAACGGGCTGCTGCTGTTTGGCAACGGGCTGGCGCCGTTCCTTGCCAACTACGGCTACGATGTGATGAAGACCTACGACCTGGTGCTGCTGTTGCTTACGCCGCTCTATGTCGTGACTTCGCTGCTGTTCGCCACTCTTGGTCGTTATCCCGATTTCGACGAAACGGGCTTGCCTGTGCGCGGGGAGCCGCGAGCTTCCGCATGAGTGCGGCGGCGGAATATTGGTCTGGTAAGCGGCGTGGCGCTCTGCTAACCGCTCGCGCTCCACGCACCCGTAGCTCAGCTGGATAGAGCGCTGCCCTCCGAAGGCAGAGGCCACAGGTTCGAATCCTGTCGGGTGCGCCAGCTTTTGACTTTGCGGGGTATCGCACCGTTCGCGCCGTCGCTGGGATCGCCATTCGGCTACCCGTAAGCGGGACGTCTTGCTGGCGCTTTTCGGAAGTATGCTTGACCGGAAGTCTAGTCGCTGGATGTCGCTAGGATCAGGTGCGATTCCGATTCGTTGGCGGACAGATCCTTCGGCATCTGCGCGCCGCGCGGTGAAAGGCGGCCGTCGACCTGCGCGCCCTGTTCGATCGTCAGCGCTTCGTAATGGACATCGCCATGGATTCGCGCGGTCTTCAGGATCACCAGTTCGCGCGCGTTGATCGATCCGTGGACCTGGCCGGCAAGCCGGGCGGATTCGGCCGATACGCCGCCGACGATCTCGCTGGTTTCGCCCTGGACCAGTCCGGCGCAAACGATGTCGCCTTCCACCCGGCCGTCGATGTGCAGGTCCGCCGAAGCCGAGATGTCTCCCTTGATCGCGGTGTCGGAGCCGAGCACCGAAAAGGTCGAACCCGAGGGGTTTCGGTTGTTTGCCACCGGCTTATCCTCCGGCGTGGGCTTCTTCGAGAACATGGGGCGCTGCCTCCAGGAAAGGTCTCGGATTGACGGGACGGCCGTTGATTCTCACTTCGAAATGGAGATGCGGGCCGGTCGAACGGCCGGTACTGCCGATGTTGCCGATGATGTTGCCCGCTGCGACCTGTTGCCCTTCGCGGGTTCGGATGCGGGACATATGGGCGTAGCGCGTCGTCAACCCGTTGCCGTGATCGATCTCGACACAGTTTCCGTAACCATGGCGTCGGCCTGCGAAACTTACCACGCCTTTGGCGGCGGAATAGATCGGCGCCCCGCGCGGGCCTCTGAAATCGAGGCCGGCATGAAAAGCGGCGGCGCCCGTGAACGGGTCGGAACGGTAGCCGAAGCCGGAAGAAATGAATTCCAGACTGGCCGGAAGCACCTGCGGGATCCCGGCAAGGCTGCGTTCCAGCGCGTCCATCCGGGCCAAGCTCACGCCGAGGCGTTGAAAGCGCGGATCGAGCGAGCCGTCGGCCGAGGTCGCGAGGCTCAGCAGCGGACCACCCTCTGCGGTGCGATCGTTGTAGGAGGCGATCATGGCGTTGGGGTTCAGCCCCAGCTTGCGTATGGCCTCGGCTGCGCGCTTCGAGCGGCGGTCGGCGAAACGGGTAAGCTGCTCTACGAACGCGAGCTGACGCGCTTCGAGCCGTGCCAGCCCAACAGCTTCGGGCACGGCGGCGCTCACCTTGTCGATGGTCTTTTCCGCTTCGCGGTCGCTGTTGGAAACGGTCTCGCCCTTGCGCGCATCGGCCGGCATATCGCCGATATGGGCTTGCACCATCTTCTCGATGAAATCCTGCCGCTTGGCGAGATCGTCGGCGACGGCGCCCACGCTGTCGCGATATGCCGTGACCCGGCTTTCGGACTTTGCGATCTTGGCTTCGCGGTCCAGCAGGGCGAGGCGGTCGCGCTGAGTGGTATATTGGGTGATGGCCATGGTTGCCATGGCGACAAGCCAGGCGAGCATCAGCAGGGCCGCGATCGCTGCAGTGGCGATCTGCAGCCCGGACGAAATCTTGATGAAACGGACCTGCCCTTGAGACCGCATGAAAAATTCACGGTCCGGGAAAACGGTCCGCAGGCGGTCAATGAAACCGCCGGCGGCTATAATTTTCAAGTCAACCCCGCGTGAGCTATTGCTTCTTATTGAGCCGCCGCTAGCAGCCCGAAGTCTTGTAGGCGACCCCGAGCGGGAGATTCTCGTTGAATCGATAGTGTTCCGCGACGAACCGTTCATCTTCCAGAAAGATTTCCAGGCCGCTAACCTTCTCTTGGCGAATCGATTCAGGCTTCCCGGCCCAGCGGTGACAAGGGATGAAGCCGGTGCTAGTGGCCGCAGCATGACAGCAGTCGATGTTGCCCTTGAGACGCCGGAGGTGCTGGTCGAGCGGATCGCCCGGGCGGGACGCACGGCGCAACGCGAACTCGCACGGCTATCCGATGCCGCCAAAGCAGATGCCTTGCGTGCCGCAGCCGAGGCATTGCGCGAAGCCGAAAACGACATTCTTGCCGCCAATGCGCGGGATCTGGCCGCAGGCGAAGCGAACGGGCTGACCAAGGCCATGCTCGACCGGCTCAAGCTCGATTCCGGCCGTCTCGCGGGCATTGCCGATGCCGTCGAGCAGGTCGCCCGGCTTCCCGATCCGGTCGGGCAGGTGATCGATGAGGTGGAGCGGCCCAACGGGTTGAAACTTGCCCGTGTGCGCGTACCGATCGGGCTTATCGGCATCATTTACGAGAGCCGCCCCAACGTGACGGCCGATGCGGCCGCGCTGTGCCTTCGCTCCGGCAATGCCGTGTTGCTGCGCGGGGGAAGCGAGGCGGTTCATTCCAACCGGGCGATTCATGCCGCGCTGGTGAAGGGCCTGGCCGCTGCCGGCGCGCCTGCGGACGCAGTCCAGCTCGTTCCCACCCAGGACCGGGCGGTGGTCGGAGCAATGCTCACGGCAGCGGGACTGATCGACATGATCGTGCCGCGCGGCGGCAAGAGTCTGGTTGCTCGCGTCCAGGCCGATGCGCGCGTGCCGGTGCTCGCCCATCTCGACGGGATCTGCCACACCTATGTCCACGCGGCCGCCGATCCGGAGATGGCCCGGGCAATCGCGCTCAATGCCAAGATGCGGCGTACCGGTATCTGCGGAGCGATGGAAACGCTGCTTCTGGACGCGCAGTTTTCGGGATCGGCGGAAGTGCTGGCAGCCCTGATCGATTCCGGCTGCGAGCTGCGAGGCGATGAGCGTGCCCGCGCAATCGATTCGCGCGTCCTTCCCGCCAGCGCCAACGACTGGGACAGCGAATATCTCGACGCAATTCTTGCGGTCGCCGTGGTCGACGGGTTTGACGAAGCACTCGAACATATCGAGCGGCACAGCTCGCACCACACGGACGCCATAGTCACCGGTGATGCAGCGGCAGCCGAGCGCTTCCTCAACGAAGTCGACAGCGCCATTGTCATGGTCAACGCTTCCACCCAGTTCGCCGACGGTGGCGAATTCGGGCTCGGCGCCGAAATCGGCATTGCCACGGGCCGGCTGCATGCTCGAGGGCCGGTCGCGCTCGAAGGACTGACCACCTACAAGTGGCAGGTTCGCGGCACGGGCCAGGTTCGGCCCTGAGCCTGCCTTCGGCCGGGCCAGCGTCGCAGCATGACCAGACAAGCGAAAGGAAGTTAGCCAATGCGCTACAATCGCCTTGGTTCGACCGGTCTCGTAGTCTCCGAATTGTGCCTCGGCACCATGACTTTTGGCAGCCGCGAAACGCGGTTTTCAACGATTGCGGGGCTCGATCAGGCCGCTTCCACGGCTCTCGTCAGGCAGGCATTGGATGCCGGGATCAACTTCATCGACACCGCAAACATCTATTCGCTCGGCCAGTCCGAGGAATTCACCGGGCAAGCCCTGAAGGAGCTTGGCGTGCCGCGAGCCGATGTCATCGTCGCCACCAAGGCGGCGTCCTTCATGGGTGAGGGCCCCAACGACTATGGCGCGAGCCGGTTCCACCTGCTGCATCAGATCGACGAAAGCCTGGAACGGCTGGGGCTCGATCACGTTGACCTCTACCAGATCCATGCATGGGATCCGCTGACCCCGGTCGAGGAGAGCCTGCGGGCATTGGAGGACATCGTCCGCTCGGGCCGCGCGCGCTATATCGGTGTGTCCAACTGGGCGGCGTGGCAGGTTATGAAGGCGCTGGGCATTGCCGATCGCAGGGGTTTCGACCGGTTCGCCTGCGTCCAGGCCTACTACACGATTGCCGGGCGGGACCTGGAACGCGAGATCGCGCCGCTGCTTGAGAGCGAAGGGCTGGGCCTGCTCGCCTGGAGTCCGCTGGCGGGCGGGCTGCTTTCGGGCAAGTACCGGCGCGGCGATTCCGGCATGGAAGGCGACGGCCGCCGTGCACGGTTCGATTTTCCTCCTGTCGACCTCAACCGCGCTTTCGACCTGATCGAGGCGATGGTGCCGATGGCGGACGCACGAAGCTGCTCCGTTGCGCAAATTGCGATTGCCTGGCTGTTGCAGCGGCCGGCTGTCACCTCCGTTATCATCGGCGCGACCCGCGAAGACCAGCTTGCCGACAATATCGCCGCTTGCGACGTCGAATTGCGCGGGGAAGAGCTTGCCGCTCTCGACACTTTGAGCGCATTGCCTGCCGAATATCCTGGCTGGATGCTGCAGGGGGTAGGCGGCTACGAGGCCAGGGTGTCTCCACGCAGGCAAGCGAAGTGACGAAGCCAGGCCAGCGCATCGGCCTTCTTGGCGGCAGTTTCAATCCGGCGCATGGCGCCCACCGCCGGATTTCGCTTTTCGCCATGGCCAGCCTCGGTCTCGACGAGACCTGGTGGCTGGTCTCGCCCGGCAATCCGCTCAAGCCGGAAGCGGGTATGGCGCCCTTGGCAAGACGCTTCGCCTCGGCGCAGGCGCAGGCGCGGCGGGCGCCGATCCGGGTGACGGCGATCGAGCGTGAATTCGGCACGCGCTTCACCGTCGATACGCTGAAGCGGATCGTGCGCCGTTGGCCGAAACGCCGCTTTATCTGGCTGATGGGATCGGACAATCTGGCCCAGTTCCACCGTTGGAAGGACTGGCGTGGCATCGCCCGGCTTATCCCGATTGCGGTTATTGCCCGTCCGGGTTATGATAGCGCCGCTTTCGCGAGCCCCGCGATGGCCTGGCTCAGGCGCTACCGGACGTCTGCTGCCAGTATTCGCACCCGGGCAGGATGGAGCGCTCCGGCGCTGGTTATATTGCGTTTCGACCCCGACAGGCGTTCGGCAACGGCAATTCGCCAAGCCGATCCGCATTGGACTAGCCGGCTTTCGGCGAAGGCCCTGCGCGATGGCGTTACGCGTCGCCCCATTCCGGTCAATGCCGAATGAACGTGCCGGTAAGCTCGGCCGTCTATGGCTTCATTTCCAGAACTTTGGTTGTTTGCGGGCAATCGCATCCTGCCTGCCTGCGCGACCCTGAACAGGAGCTGTTCCGAACTACATGAACCAGGCGCTTACTCAGCCGGCCGCTGCCGGCGCTGCCGCCCCGCCCATCGCTGACGACC
>JAGREL010000382.1 GCA_020446575.1 Novosphingobium sp.
CGCAATTCGGCCATTTGAACGACATCGTGCCGACGGTTCTGGACGCTGCGCATATTCCGGTTCCGAAATCGGTGCTGGGCACCGAACAGAAACCGATGGACGGCCAGAGCCTGCTGCCGAGCCTTGCGCAATGCGATGCCGACAAGCCGCGCACGCAGTATTTCGAAATCACCGGCAAGATGGGATTGTATCACGATGGCTGGTTCCTCTCGGGTGAGGATGGCCGCGATTCCTGGGACTCCATCGGGCCGGGCGGTGCCAGGCCGGACGTGCAATGGACCTTGTATGACTTGCGGAAGGACTTTTCCCAGTCGACCGACCTGTCGGCAAAGATGCCGGAGAAGACGCAGGAAATGCTCGCGCTGTTCAAGCAGGAGGCGCGCAAGAACAACGTCTTCCCGATCGATCACCGCTTTGGCCAGGCGCGCGCCGACATGGCGCGCTATGGCGGCGGGCGGAAGAAAGTCGATCTTTGGGGCAAGGACGTCAGCGTCCCGGCGCTGGGCGGCGTTCCCTATCTTGCGGCACGGCCTTTCACCGTCGATGCCGAACTCGTGCTCGACAGTGCATCCGCCTCGGGCGCGGTGCTCGCGATCGGCAGCTACTTTGGCGGCTGGAGCCTCTATCTGGACGAGGGCAGGCCGTCGTTCGTCTGGGCCACATCTGTCGATCCGCAGGACATCAGCCAGGTCACTGCGTCGCAGGCATTGCCGGTGGGCAAGTCCACGCTGACGATGCGGTTCGATACCCAAAGGCCCGGCGGACCAGCGACGGTCACGCTGACGAGCGGCGGAAGCGAGCTCGGCAAAGTCGAAGTACCGAACAATGTGATGATGTTCGCCGGCAATGGCGAAACGCTTGATGTCGGCCGCGATATCGGCGTACCGGTAACGGACTACAAGACGCCGCATGGAGCAATAGAGGGCGACATCCCCCATGTCCGCATCAGCTTCGACTGAGACGCAAGCCGAACTCACCGCGCCGCCCGGCATGATCCATGTGCCGGGCGGGACTTTTGCGATGGGCTCGGAGCGCTTCTACCCTGAAGAGGCGCCGGTCCGGCAAGTGCGCGTCGATCCCTTCTGGATCGACGAGACGCCGGTGACCAACGCCCAATTCGCCGAATTCGTCGCCGCGACCGGCCATGTGACTTTCGCCGAGATCGCTCCGGACCCGAAGGACTATCCCGGCATGCTGCCCGAGCTGGCCCATCCCGGATCGCTGGTGTTCGAGAAGACTTCCGGCCCGGTGGATCTCACCAGCGGCGCCGTGCCGTGGTGGGACTTCCGGCTGGGCGCCTGCTGGCGCGCACCGTTCGGGCCCGACAGCTCGATCGAAGGTATCGAGGACCACCCGGTCGTCCATATCTCCTACGCCGACGCGGAAGCCTATGCGGCGTGGGCCGGAAAGTCCCTGCCGACCGAGGCGGAGCACGAATTCGCGGCGCGCGGCGGGCTGGAGGGCAAGGACTATGCCTGGGGCGACGAGCTGGCACCGGGCGGAAAGATGCTCGCCAACTACTGGCAAGGCCG
>JAGREL010000383.1 GCA_020446575.1 Novosphingobium sp.
GGTGGACGAATCCGGCGATTCTAACTGTAGCCGGACAAAACCTTTCGGAGTCTTTGACAAGAGCTTTTGTAGCACTCCGATAGGGTCTCAGCACTAATCTCCATCCGAAAGAGGCGGTCCCGATCCGACTCTCTGAGCATTAGCCGGAGCGTCGCGCTGCTCGATCCCGTTTCGCTTGCTTTCCGGCAGCCGGTCAAAGATTTCCTGTATCTCCTTAGGCTCGGTAATCGCCTTTTCGACAATGAAATTCACGAGTCCGAAGAGTGACTGGACGGTGGTCACATCGTCCCTCAGATCTAGTTCCCCTGGGTGCACCGCTTCGTTGCCTATGACCCGAACCGCGTCCAATGCCTTTTGGACCGCCGAAGGAATGATGCCGTCGGCGACCAGCTGTTTTATCATGTGATTAACGTCGCCGTCACTTGCGCCTATTTGCGGGCAAAGCTTTTGAATTGCCAAGCGCAGTAACGCAGCCGCGCCGCGGGGGGATTGTCCACAAATCTGCCTGGCTTCCTCGAAGTCAATCGTCACGTCTGCGGGCATATCAAGTGAAGGCTGAGGAGCCATTATCCGAGAGGGAAACAACAATTTCGTTCCGCGAAACAGGGATTCCGCGTGACACGAAGTGCAGAAGGAAAAGGTAAAAGCTGGCTCTTTGGCTATGTCTCGATAGCCCCGAACGTTGCTCAAGAGATATCTAGCGAGCTGCAATGGTTTTCCCCATTCTTGTTGCGTATATGCGCCGCAGTGAGGACAAACGAATCTGCTCGTCTCACCCTCGGCATGATCCTCTCGCCAAGCCTTAAGTATGGCCGCCTCAGCACTCGGTAACTCGCTCATCACACCCCCTCATTCGACTCACGCCGCGGAGACTATCAGCTCTCGCGCCGGTGTCACCCTGCCGCCGACCCGATAGTTGAGCCCCACCTCCTCGAACGCGAAGCCGGAAAAGATCGAGCGGATCTCGGGCGTGTCATTGATCGACATGATGAAGCGCCCCTGAAGGCCCTCTAAGAGGGCTCTCAGACGCTCAAAATCGGCCTCTGAGAAGACGCCTGGGCCATAGTCGGTCTCACACCCGAAATAGGGCGGATCGAGATAGAACAGCGTGCCGGGCGTGTCGTAGCGGGCGATCAGCTCGGCATAGGGCAGCCGCTCGATGTCGACGCCGCACAGCCGTTCGTGCACGTCCTCCAGCATCGGCACCAGCTTGGTCAGATCGAACCGCGCCGGATTGGTCCGCGCGATGCCGAAATGCTGACCCTGAACCTTGCCACCGAAGGACGTGCGCTGGAGATAGAGAAAGCGCACCGCGCGTTCCAGATCGGTCAGGCGCGAGGGATCGAGGCCGACCAGGCGCTCGAACTCCGCCCGGCTGCACACCTGCCACTTCAGCACGTCGAGCAGCTGCTGGTAATGCCGCTGCAGCAGGCGGAAGAGATTCACGACATCAGTGCTGATATCGTTGATCACTTCCTTCCTCGGCCGTCGCGTCCGGCGGAAGAATATCCCGCCCATGCCCACGAACGGCTCGGCATAGAGATCGTGCGGCTGGCCATCGATCAGCGCGACCAGGCGCTTCGCCAGCGCCCGCTTGCCGCCGATGTAGGGTGCGACCGGGCGCACCGGCCGGACTGCTTCGCTCAACTCTTCCTTCATGATTCACACCTACATGCACCCCGCCGTCACGGCCGGGGGAACTGAAGGCTGGCGCGCCAGCCCGAGGTGCGAGTGTCAGCTCGCGGTGAGGGGCGGTGCAACGCCCCCGCCACCCCCGTCAGGCGGTGGCCACTTCCTTCTTCACCGCATCCTCGTCGAGCGCGGTATCGATGAAGAACTCGTCATCCTGGACCACGGTGACACCCTGTTCAGCCAGCAGGTCTTCTTCGCCCTGGCTATCGGCAACAGATTTGATGATTGCCGCCTTGTCGAGCTCGACCTTGGTCCTTAACAGCTGCGGCGCGCGGCTCCACTCCACACTCCTGAGCCACGCGATCACATCCTCGACCTTCACCCCGCGCTTCAGCTTCACCTTGGGCGGCGTCAGGCGGATGCCGATCTTCGCGCCCGCCAGCTCGGCCGAACGGCTTCGCCCGGCCAGCTCCTTGCCGCCTGCCTCCCACCATGCCTTCAGCGCCGGAAACCAGCTGCCCTGCGCTTCCTGGTACTGGCCGATCTCGCGGTCGCGCTCCGCCTTGATCCGGTCGATCTCCTGCTCGGCGCGCAGCCGGGCGGCGAGGATGCGCCGGTCCAGCGCGACATAGTCCTGCAACAGCTCGGTCGCCTCGGCCAGCGTCTGCGGCACCGGGTGTGCCATGTCCTTGCGTCGGGTCATGTTGATTCGTCCTCTTCTTCAGTCAGATGCGCCCGGCAGGCCTAGGCCCGGCCATAGAGTTTCAGCGTGCCAGCATCGAAGGTGCCGCCATTCACCTTCACCCGGATATCAGTGATTCCCCCGGCGCAGCGCCAGGCCGGAACACCCGAACTGGTGCCCAGCGAGTTGTTGCTGCTCAGATCGGATACGGTGCCCGCTGCCATCCCGGCCGGGGCCGTATAGTGCGGAATATGCAGGCCTCCGTACCAGGCGACGGCGGCCGATGCTGCCGTCCCCCAGGTGTAATCAGCGGTCCAGTTGGTCCCATTGTCCGAGAAATTCACGCGCAGCGCGGTGTTGCTGCCGAAATTGTGGCTGAGCCCTTCGCAGACGAGCACGAGCTCGCTGTAACTGACAGGAATATCGTTGAACTCGACCGAGCTGACCCCGGTCGGCGTCAAGGTCGAACCGATCTGCGTCCACCCACCACCGCCGCCGCCAGCTGGCGCCGCCCAGCTGCCATCGGCGCGCAGGAAATTGGTGGTGCCGCCGCCCGATGCCGGGGCCAGCCCCTTCAGGCCGGAGGTGAACACGTCCAGCAGCGTGGTCGCCTGCGTGCCGGTCAGGTCTTCAGGATCGCCGGTGCCAGCGGTCGCCCGGCCCTTGAATGTGGCGCTCGCCATGTTGGCCAGCTTCAGGTTGGACACCGCATCATTGGCGATGGTGGCGGCAAAGCTGCCCGTGCCGCTG
>JAGREL010000384.1 GCA_020446575.1 Novosphingobium sp.
CTGATGGGCTATGCCAATCCGATGACGATCCGCGGGCCGGAGTGGTTCGCCGCCGAATGCGCCAAGGCTGGTGTCGATGGCGTGATCTGCGTCGATATCCCGCCCGAGGAAGACGCCGAACTCGGCCCCGATCTGCGCTCGGCCGGCATCTCGCTGATTCGCCTTGCCACCCCGACTACCGACGCCAAGCGTCTACCGACAGTCCTCAAGGATACGTCCGGCTTCCTCTATTACGTCTCGGTCGCCGGGATCACCGGCAAGCAGCAGGCCGCGCTCGGCTCGATCGAGGAAGCGGTTGCCCGGCTCAAGGCCGCAACGGAACTGCCGATCGCAGTCGGCTTCGGCGTGCGCACGCCCGAGCAGGCCAGTGCGATCGCCAAGGTGGCCGACGGCGTGGTGGTCGGCTCGGCGCTGGTCGAACTTGTCGGCAAGCATGGCGCAGACGCCGCCGGACCGGTGCGCGAGGCGACCAGAGCGCTTGCCGACGCGGTGCATTCCGCCCGCTAGGCGGACCCATGGCCGACTTCGCCACTTCGGACAGCCCTGCCGTCCAGGCGCAGCTCGACCGGCTCAATTCCATGACTGCCGGGCAGGACAAGCTCGGCCGCGCGCGCCTGCGCCGCCTGCTGGACAGACTCGGCAGCCCGGAACGGCACATGCCTCCTGCCTTCCATGTCGCGGGCACCAACGGCAAGGGGTCGGTCTGCACCTATCTGCGCGAGGCGGTCGCTGCTGCCGGTATGACCGCGCATGTCTTCACCAGCCCTCATCTCGTCAGGCTGAACGAGCGAATCCGCATCGCCAACCGACTGGTAAGCGACGAAGAGCTGGCGCAGCTGCTGTCCGACACACTCGATGCCGTGGGCGACGACGAAACGACGTTCTTCGAAGCAACCACAGCGGCAACATTCCTGGCGTTCTCGCGCCATTCCGCCGATGCCTCGCTCATCGAGGTCGGCATCGGCGGCCGGCTCGATGCCACCAACGTCATCCCTTCCGCACTCGCCTGCGGCATTGCCCAGATCGGCATCGATCATCAGGAGTTCCTTGGAGAAACCATAGAGGAAATCGCCAGCGAAAAAGCCGGGATCGCGAAACCGAGAACGCCGCTCGTCACCCTGGCCTACCCGCCCGCGATCGAAGCTCCGATTGCCGCCGCTGCCGCATCCTGCGAAGCTCCCGTTCTCGCGCAGGGCAAGCACTGGCATTCGCATATTTCCGGCGAGAAACTTCATTACCGCGACGCTCGCGGCGAATTGGAGTTGCCCCTGCCACCGCTTGCCGGGGCGCATCAGGCCGACAATGCCGGCCTGGCGATCGCCATGCTGCGGCATCAGGACCAGCTGGATATTCCCCCGGAAGCCATGGCTGCGGGCATCCGGGCCGCACGCTGGCCGGCCCGGCTCCAGACGCTCGGCGACGGCCCGCTCACCGTCACGCTGCCGGACGCGACATTCCTGCTCGATGGGGCTCACAATGCCGACGCAGCGCGGGCAATCGCCGCCTATCTGCGGGATGAGGTCCGCAAGCCGGTTCATGCCATCGTCGGCATGCTGGCCAGCAAGGATGCCGAGTCGTTCCTGCGCATCCTTGCCCCGGAGCTTGGCGGCATCACTGCCATCCCGATCACCGGATACGATTTCCGCTCGCCCTTCGACCTTGCCATGCTTGCGCAAGAGGGGGGCGTGAAGACAGTCGGGACAGCTTCGAGCCTGGACCATGCCGTGTCGAAAATCGGCAAGGACGGCCGGCCTGGGGACGCATTCTACGGAACCGTCCTGATAACCGGCTCGCTATACCTTGCCGGGCAAGTGCTGCGTCTCAACCGGGAGATTCCGGACTGACTGGTTCGGGCAGGGATTTCGCCTGCCGAGCCTGACGCCACCATTCGACCAGGCAAAGCGCGACGGCAACGAAGCCGATCGCGGTGGTCAGCAGGAAGACTTCGTAATAGCCGCGCTGTTCGATCATCTTTCCCAGTGCGCCGCGTCCCAATGTACCGACCAGAAGCGTAAGCGACGAAACCAGCGCATATTGAACCGCACTGTACCCCTTGGAGACGATCGACGAGAGGTAGGCCACGAAGGCCGCGCCCGCGATACCAACGGCGACATTCTCTCCCGCGATCGTGACCATCAGCTTGGCGAGCCTGGCATCTCCGCCCAAATGGCTGACCAGCCAGGAGAAACCGACCGCATCGCTCACCGCCTGCATTCTCGCACCGCCAACTGCAAGGTCCGCGTAGAGCAAGTTGGTCAAGGCAGCGATGATTGCCCCGAATGTCAGCGTGGCCATGCGTCCGATGACCGTCAGCAGCGTTCCGCCCAGAGCGAGGCCCAGCATCAACGCACCGACTCCGAAGAACTTGGAAGCCACGGCCACCTCGTCCTTCGAATATTCCAGTTCGCCCAGATAAAACGGATAGGCAAAGCTACCCCAAATCGAATCCGTGATCCGGTAAGTCAGCACCAGCCCCAGCACGATAATAACCGCCCAGCCGAGCCGGCCGACGAAATCCGCCAGCGGCACCACAAGCGCCCTGTATCCGTGGTCCACCAGCCGATCTATTCCGGCCGCAGCTGGCTCGTTCTCAGTCAGCACAAAACGTCCGGCCTTCTTGAGATATACCAGCCACGCCGCGATAATCGCCGGAAGGATGACAGTCGCGACCACCACCAGCGGTCCCCGGGTTGCGATGAATTCAACCGAATCCGGCCGGGCTGCAGGGTCGTTTCCCAGCGACCTGACCATGAACACGCCAACCGTAAGCAGGGCCCATCCCCACAGGATGCCGATCGCCAGCAAGGCCCACCTGCGGATTCGCGGCTCGATCTCGCCCGGTTGCCGCAATTCGGCCAACTCGTCCTCTTCCGCCCCGATATGCGCGACACTCCTGCTGGTATCGGGCGCAAAAAGGCTGGCGAGCCCTATGAGCGCCATGAGTGCTCCCATTGTCGCGAAGACGGTCGGCCAACTCGTCCGCTCCGCCAGGAACAGCGCAAGGGCTCCTCCCACGAGGGCGGCAATCCGGTACCCCATCTGATATACGGTCGAGAGAATGTCGATTGTGGCTTCCTCGTCCGCGACATCCACGCGCCAGGCGTCCACGACCACATCCTGTGTCGCCGACGCGAAAGCGCCAATGCCGGCAAGCAGCGAGAACCAGCCGAGCGATTTCAACGGGTCGAGCGTCGATAGCACCAGCAGGATCACGCCCAGAAGCAGCTGTGCGACGACGATCCACTGCTTACGGCGACCCAGACGGCGGACCAGCGGGATATCGATACGGTCAAGCGCGGGCGACCAGAGGAACTTGAACGCGTAGGCAAGGCCGATCAGGGAAAAGACCCCCATGGTCTCAAGGTCGACCTGAGCATCGGACAGCCAAGCGTAAAGCGTGCCTAGCAGCAGGGCATACGGAAGGCCCGCAGCGAAGCCGAAGATTGCCATGAAGCCGGTCTTGCGGCTGCCCAGCGCGGCCAGGATTCGTCGCCATCCCGGCTTTTGCGGCTGTTCGGCGGCGGTTTCGGCCACTGGCGACCCTCCCTTTCCATGCAGGACCACACACTTAGCGAGAGCGTGCATAATGGGAAGGCTGGAAGCGGCGGCCCTCAACAGCTAAGGCGCGCTGCCATGTCCACAACCGAAGATCGCAAGGGCGAAAGGATCGCCAAGCTGCTTGCCCGCGCCGGCGTCGCCAGCCGCCGCGAGGCCGAGCGGATGATTGCCGAAGGACGTGTGAAGATCGGCGAACAGCCCGTCACCACGCCCGCTACGCTGCTCGAAAATCTCAAGGGCGTGACCGTCGACGGCAAGCCGGTGAAAGCGCCCGAACCGCCCAGGCTGTTCGCATTCCACAAGCCGGCCGGCCTCATCACTGCCGAGCGCGATCCCGCCGGGCGGCCGACGATCTATTCCGCGCTCAGGAACGCCCTGCCGAAGGGCACACCGCGGCTGATGCCGGTGGGCCGGCTCGACCTCAATACCGAAGGGCTGCTGCTGCTGACCAACGACGGCGAGCTGAAACGCGCCATGGAACTGCCCTCGTCCGGAATCCCGCGCTCCTATCGCGCCCGGACTTTCGGTGACATCTCGCAGGACCGTCTCGACGAGCTGATCGAGGGCGTCACCATCGAGGGCATCCATTACGGCAGGATCAATGCCAATCTCGAACGCAAGACAGGCCGCAACCAGTGGATCGAGCTGACGCTGACCGAAGGCAAGAACCGCGAAGTGCGCCGCGTGCTGGAACATCTCGGCCTCAAGGTCAGCCGGCTGATCCGTATCGGCTACGGCCCGTTCCATATCGGCGACCTATCGCGAGGCTCGGCAGTCGAGATCAGGCAGAGCGACGTCGAGCGTTTCAGGAAGACATTGAAACGGGGAGGCCACCACTCCCAAACCCGCTCCTCTCAAGAGGAGGAGGCTTCGCGCCGCACGTCTTCTCCCCCTCCTCATCAGAAGAGGGCACCGGGCGGCGGTGAAAGGCGACGCTCGGCCAGACCCCGGAAACCGCGCCCATGAGCCTGCGAATCATCTCCGGCCAATGGCGCGGGCGCAAGCTGGTTGCTCCGGAAGGCGATACCACCCGCCCGACCGCCGACCGCACCCGCGAAACGCTGTTTTCCATGCTTACCAGCCGGCTCGGCACATTCGAGGGGCTGGCGGTCGCCGACCTGTTCGCCGGGTCCGGCGCGCTCGGGCTGGAAGCGTTATCGCGTGGCGCGGCCAGCTGCATCTTCGCCGAACACGACCCGGCGGCGCTCCGCGCGCTCAGGCGCAATATCGCCGCGCTGAGGGCACAACCCGAATGCGACGTGCGCGCCACCTCGGCGACGGCGCTCACCCCGGCCAAACAGCCGCTCGACCTGATCCTGATGGACCCACCTTACGGGAGCGGGGCGGGAGCAGTCGCGCTCGACAGGCTCAATCGCCTCGGCTGGGTTGCATCGTCCAGCTGGATCAGCATCGAGACCTCGCGGAATGAGGGGGTGCAAGTGAAAGGCTTCACCGTCGAAACCGTGCGAGACACGGGCAAGGCGCGTCTCCACCTGCTGCGGCCCGAGTAAAGCTATTCCGTCTTGGCTTCGGGCTCTTCGGCCGACAGTGGGACGGCGACACCAAGGCCAGAAGCCGTCGCCACGATCGCGAAGGCTTTCTTCATCAGCTCTTCCGGACGTGCCGGTCCAGTAAAGCGCGATGCGCCACAAACGGCAAGGCGCGGCCTCGCGGTCCGCGCCTTGCTTCGCTTTCGTTGGTATCAGAGGTCGCTGGCGGGCTTGCCGGGCCAATGGTCCAGCGGACGATTGCCCCAGCTCAGGCCGGCGGCGCGCGGGTTGATGCAGCTATCCTGCACCGCGCCCTTGCAAACCGGATATTCGGCCTGGGGCTGCGGCGTTCGGTTCCCTTCCACCACCTCGTTGCTGACGTAACGGGTCGTCTTGGGCGCAGTCGTGGCGGAAGAGCCGTTGATCTGCGCAAGAACCGAGTTCCAGGCCTCAATACGCCGCTCGGGAACCATGGTGTAGATCTGCACGCGCTGGTCGGGCGTGAGCACCCAGTAACCTTCCTGCTGGGCCGGATCGAGGCTCCAGTAGTAGACCCGATAGTCATAGGGCCATGTAGCGTAGTCTGCCTGCTGTTCCGCGGTCCAGGCATCATGCATGGCCTGTTGCTCGGACGTCATTTCATAGTCCGACCGCTTGTCGTCGACCGTGTTCGTCGAGCCGGCCACATTGGCCTGGGCCATCAGCGTTGTCGGCATCATGGCCACGGAAATCGCGGCAGCGCCGGCTAAAAGGTATCTACGCATCGTCGATTCTCCATTCCGTATGGTCATGCCGAATCGACGCGCGAGATGGGCGATTGTTCCCGGAAAGGGACGAAGCGCCCCTTTCTTGCGATCTTTTGTTTTCGGATTGTCGACTTTGGTCCCGGCCTGCCCCGGATGCTGCCGGGGGAGATGATCAGAAGCCGAACTGAACGAATATCCGCACTGCCGAACCCGGGCCTTCTCCCGCGATCCGGGCAAGATAGGCAAGTCCGATCTCGACTTCGCCATCACTGCCGACATCGCGTTCGACGGTCAGAGCCGGCCCCAGATAATGCTGCCCTTCCGGGGCAAGTTCCGGATTCCCGCCAAGCCGCGCAAGTTGGCCCGAAGCCTCGATGCCCAACCAGAGGTCTTCGCCGAGCGAACGGTTTATCGCGGTACCATAGGCAAGGCCGGTGCCGCCCTCCCCTGCTTCCCTTGCATGCCGCACGATCAGGTCGGCCTGGGTCCACCACTTTTCCGTGATGTTCTCCAGGATTACCCGCCCCTCCGCTTCGGATAGCGAGACCTCGTCATCGAACGCTGCCTCGGCCTCAAAGCCAAGGCCAATCGGATCGTCCTGGGGATCGCTGACCCTGTACAGCGCGACCAGACCGAATTCCTCGAAGGACAGGTCACCGTCCTCCCATTCGCCCTCAACTTCGAAACCGAGCGCGAGTTTCTCGTTCACACCGTAAAGGAATTCGATGAGGTGTTCGCTGCCTTCGTCGCCGAGCAAAGTGAAATACTCGGCCTGCCACTCACCCGCATCGGGTTCCAGCTGGTCGAGCTGCTCCGGTCCATTGGCAAAGGCGGGGCTCGCAACGGCCCCGGTCAGTACGGTCCCAAGCAAGAATCGCCCGAGGCGGCGTGCCGGCCGCGCCCGATAGCCGGGTGCGCGCATCAGGCCGACCGCTGTGCCTGCAGGACCTCTGCGCCCGGTTTGTCGGTTTCGAATAGCAGGCGCGTGTCGTCTGCACTGATGGGTTGACCGAAATAGAAACCCTGCGCACGGTCGCAGCCCATTTCCTCCAGTGCCCTGGCGCACGCTTCGGTTTCCACACCTTCGGCCGTGACCGGCATGTTCAGCGACTTGCCGAGCCCGGCAATCGCGCTCACGATCTTGTTGTTGTCGGCGCTGTCGAGCGAACGCACGAAGGAACCGTCGATCTTGAGATAGTCGAAGCTCAGCTGGTGAAGGTAGGAAAGGCTGGAATAGCCCTTGCCGAAATCATCGAGTGCAATCCGCACACCGGCATTGTGCAGCGAAGTGAAGACCTCGCCGGCCAGCTCGACGTCATCGATGATCGCGTTTTCCGTCACCTCGATGATCAGCTGGCTTGGCAGCATCCCCGTTTCGGTGAGTATCGCGAGCAACCGCGCGGCAAGCCAGGGCTCCTTGAGCTGAACCGGCGAGATGTTGATCGACAGAACGGTACCGGGAGGCCAGTCGCGCGCGGCAAGGCAACCGTCGCGCAATATCTTGAAGGATAGATCGTGGATGACTCCGATATCCTCGGCAATCGGAATGAACGTGTCGGGAGAGAGCAGACCCCGTTCGGGATGTTCCCAACGGGCCAAAGCCTCGAAGCCTTCGATCTGTTTGTCCTCGAGCGAAATGATGGGCTGGAAATAGGCCTTGATCTCACCACGACGGACCGCGCCGCGCAGCTCGGTCTCGAGTGCCGCCCGCTCGCGCAATCGGGTGTCCATTTCGACGTCGTAGAAGTCATACCGGCCGCGTCCCTTGCGCTTGCCCTCGTACATCGCGATGTCCGCGGCCCGCAGCAGCTCTTCGGCGGTTGTCGCGTCGTTGGGGCAGCGGGCAATGCCGACAGTCGCCTGAACCTCGACGGTCACACCCATGATGCGATAAGGCGCACTGATCGCCCGCACGATCTGGCTGCCAACCCGCGCCGGCACGTCGGCTCCGGCAGGATAGTCGAGCACGCACACGAACTCGTCACCGCCAAGACGCGCCAACACCCGCGCTGAAACGCATGTCTTGCGCAGCCGGTCGGCTACTTCGGCCAACACAGCGTCTCCGGCATCGTGGCCGTAAAGGTCATTAACCGGTTTGAAGTTGTCGAGATCGATCATCAGGAGCGCACATTCGGCCCCGTTTTTGGAAAGCTCGCCCAGAAGATGAGACAGCTGCTCGTTGAGAACGCGACGATTGGCAAGCCCCGTCAGTGGATCGTGCCGGGCAAGCTTGCGCTCCCGCGCTTCGGCTTCTTCCCGCCGCGCGATTTCCCGGGCGAGTTCCCGCGCCCGGCGAACGCTTAGAATGATCGCCGCAACGCCGCACCAGAAAGCCACCACGGTGATCTCGTCGAGTTCCCAGCTTTCGTGACTTTCCGAGAATTCAGCAAAAAGCTCGAAAGTGTCGAACTTGACCGACACAATGGAAATGATCAGCGCGAGCACACCGATTATAAAAGCTTCCGAGCGTTCGAGATAGCGGACTTTACGCAAATCTATCGACAAATCTGTTCTCCAGGCCCCGCGACCCTTTGAATCAAAGGTTTATAGGGCTTCAGGCCTAAGAACGCGTTAATCTACGCTGGTTGCGGCGGATTGGCTGTTGCCCCTGCAAACGACGTTCCCTAACTGTTCGCTGGTGACAGACACCGATATCCAGCAGTCCGAACCTTCCTACCTGCAAGCGCTGAACCCGCCCCAGCGCGAAGCGGTGCTGAGCACCGAAGGACCGCTGCTGATGCTGGCTGGCGCGGGCACGGGCAAAACGGCGGCGCTCACGGCAAGGCTTGCCCACCTGATTCGATCGCGGCTTGCCTGGCCGTCGGAAATCCTGTGCGTCACTTTCACCAACAAGGCCGCACGCGAGATG
>JAGREL010000054.1 GCA_020446575.1 Novosphingobium sp.
TAGCCGAGCGGCGGGTTGCCACCCATCCACATGCCCTTCTTTTTCGACGCCGCAATCTTGTCGCGGATGCGCTCGGCAATCACCTCCCGCTCGAACTGGGCGAAGGACAACAGCACATTGAGCGTAAGCCGGCCCATGCTGTTGGTGGTATTGAAGGCTTGCGTCACGCTCACGAACGAGGTCTCGGCAGCATCGAGCACCTCGACGATCTTGGCAAAGTCGGTGAGGCTGCGGGTGAGGCGATCGATCTTGTAGACGACCACAACGTCGATCCTGCCTGCCTTTACATCATCGAGCAGCTGCCGAAGGGCAGGGCGCTCCATGTTTCCGCCCGAATATCCTCCGTCGTCATAGAGATCGGGAAGCAGCTTCCAACCTTCATGCAGCTGGCTCAGGACGTAGGCGGCGCAAGCGTCACGCTGGGCATCGAGACTGTTGAAATCCTTCTCGAGCCCTTCCTCGGTCGACTTCCGCGTGTAGATGGCACAACGAAAGGTGCGGGCTACGTCAGCCATCGCATGTCGTCCCGAGCTTGCCGAGGCGAGGGGAGTGCAACCCGAAGAAGCGCGGACCCGACCATCCGGTCCCGGTGATGTGCCGGGCGACAGCCGAGAGGGAAGGATATCGCTCTCCACGATATTCGAACCCGCTTTCCAAAACGACGACCTGGTGGACCTCGCCATGCCAGGTGCGCGACAGCCAGGTTCCGGGTTTGATCGACGTTGGAGCCTTGCTGCCCTTTGTCCCATCGGTCTTGTTCGCCAGCTGGTCGATTCTGCGGGCTACGCCTTTGTCGAGGCCGCCGAACTCTTTCTCCTGCATGGCATAGGCAATCGCTCGGGTGAGCAGGCCAGCACCGAACGCCGGTGGCGCAGGTTCACCTGTGAGCCTGCGCCATTCGGACTTCTGGACGACACTCAACGTAGCCAGCTTTGTGATGCGTTGGTCGAGTCTCACGATGTGGAATCCACCGCAACATAGTAGCGACGCACACCGTCGACCTTTTCACTGGTCAGCGTGTGGCTTTTCTTCTTCAGGCCCGTCAGTGCCGCTCGCGTCGTGTGCGGCAGCCAGCCTGTAGCTTTGACCATGTCATCGAGTGTTGCGCCTTCCTTGCGCGTTAGCAGCTCCATCACCGCGGCGAGCTTTGTGCCTGCTCGGGGAGAGCTGGTTGGAGCGAGTGAAGATTCAATTGCAGCTGCCGGCTGCGCTTCGGCGCTTTCCGCTGGGCAGGTGCCTGCGTCGCTGCAGCCGGACACGCCGATGGCCTGGCAGCCCTTGTCGGTAAGGAACAGGCCGAAGCTGAGATCGCCGTCGCTGCGCCAGGCCTCGTTGCCGCGTGTCACTTCCCGTTCGGCTATCAGATCGCGGCGCAGCAGCGACTTCAGTTCCTTGCGCGCGCGATCCTCTTCCTGCTGCAGCGACGCGGGCAGGGGCAGCATGGCGCCTGTGTCATTTTGCGCTCCATGCGAAAGCAGGATGAGCTGGGTGTCATTGAGACGGATGGTCTTGGTCATGGATGGTCTCCTGTTGGATCGGGAACAACGAAATGCTGGTCCCACCACCCACAGCCCCGGCCAGGCGCATCCTCCGGGGTAGCGGCCGTCACGGCGACCGCGATTCAATACCGACAGCAATGCTTGGAAGGGCAAGCAAGTCGAATGGAATCTTCGACAATTGCGAAAAGATGGCGGTGGACTTGCTTGGCAAGCCAAGCCTGTGTGCACACCATGGACGAAGACACCGCCGAACTCGTTTCACGCCTGTGCACCCGGATCGGCATGATCATGGAGGATGCCAGCTTTGTCGCGCTCACCATCGGTTCCGTGGACGAAGCGGATAGGTCTGAGGCCATAGCCAGGCTTGAGATGGACGCCCGTCGCATTGATCAGCTGATCGGTGCCGTGCGCGTCCTGGCGTCGTAGAATCGCCCTATCGTAGCTTCTTGCTGATCACCAGTTTGACAAGGCCGCAAAGTGAGCAGCTGTCCTTGAGGCGCTCGAAGCCAGGACTGCCAGCGAGCTCGCGAGTCTTGTGGTTGGCGTGTTGGCGCACGCTCAGCGAAAGTCGATCCGTAATGCAGTCGTCACATACCGGTTCCGGCGCCAGGCGCTCGACAAACGCCCTGACCCGATCGAGCACAGTTGCCATACGATATCCCTTTCCCTGTAACCCTATGGCTTTCTCAGATCGCTGGGAAGGTGTTGCGGATGGAGTCGTCCTATTTCCGCTGCAACGTCGGTGTCGAGAGGAGGCGTAACATTGAGGTTTTGTTGCCTTGGATTGCGGGAGGCTGGACCGTCTGGTTGGTTGGACCTTGGCGACTGTCCGGACTCCGCAGCGCGATTATGATAGTAGGACGTACGTTCACGTGAGCCTCGGACCTACACGCCGTGCAATCTGAAAGGTCTGGCCGGAACTTCGTGAGCGTTGACACGCAAGCTAGATATATTCTTTCGGATTGCCGGCATGACCGATGCCACGTGTCTCGACCCGGCTTGGATTACCTGTTGGCCTTCGCGCTTGCGCAGATACTCGTTGCACTTCTCCGGGCGCACAAGCCTGCCCTGACGTGATCGCTATAGCGCGGGCAATGGCGGTCGCGCCGGCCACCGCGCTAACGTAGGGAACCGCGACGCTGGCATTGCCGATTTCGGCTGCACCGCATCGGCCTATTTCCGATTGGAGCTGCTGATAAGCCGGCAGGTCAGGTGCGATTTCCTTCGGCGCGGCGTCAGTCATGCCGGCAAAGTGTGCGTCGATGCGCCGTTGCTGGTCAAAGACGTTGACCCGGTAGCGATCGAAATCGAATGCGGTCCTGCCTAGGCCAACATCGATGATGGCTTCGAATCCGACACCTGCGAGGAGCCTGCGCGGCGCCACCTTGTCGAAGCCTGACAAGGCCAGACGAGGCTCGTCGTTCGCCAGCTTCAGATCTGCCTGCAGCGCTCGGTCGAGGCG
The DNA here is from genome assembly GCA_020446575.1 of Novosphingobium sp. Taxonomy (GTDB): domain Bacteria; phylum Pseudomonadota; class Alphaproteobacteria; order Sphingomonadales; family Sphingomonadaceae; genus Novosphingobium. Next base: position 2,962 of record JAGREL010000054.1, read on the forward strand.
CCGAACCTTGAAACCGCGTACTTCCGCCCAGCCTTCTGCCAACTTGGTCTTGAGCTCGCCGAACCGGTCGTCGGGGACGAGGATCGAGGTGCCCCAGTTCTCTTCACTGACGCGGTCGAAATCCTGAAGGACGAGCGAGCGCTCGGCGCCGTCGGCGTAGGGCAAGGCGGCAAGGCTCCAGAGGAACGCCTGCCCAAGATTTCCAAGCCCCATCAGCCAGCACGCGGAGGGCAAAAAGACCTCGGAAAAATCGGGAGCCGCTTCGAAAGTCGGCCACAAATCGATGTCGGCAGGATGCATCAACCCGCAGCGCAGCCCGTTGAAAGCTGCTCCGACGGCATGTGCGCCAGCCGCGACTCCGGCAAGCGGATTGTTCGACACGCCCAGGGCGGCGTGTTCGCCCTGGCGGACGCCGGCTCGCCATCCGTCCCACCAGGTAGCGAACGCGCACGGCGCGACGTCGGTGCCGATGCCGATCGACATGGCGGCCGGTTCGGCGAAGCTGGTCGTGCCGATGTCCGCGATCGCATCCTCGAGCCATGCACGCGGCGAGAGCGAAGATTGCAGCGGCTGACCAAGGTCACCGATCACCCGCACGCCGCCGAGGAAGGTGCGCCGGCCGACCGCCAGCGCGGTGAGCACGGCCGCATGGCCGGCCGGGTTCATGGCGCACGCGCCTACCCGGATCTCCAGCGTCATGGACCGCAGGCGGCGTTCAGCTTCGGCAAAGCCGATGCCCTCGGCGTCGACTAGAAGCTTGGCGACGCGGCTGAGTTGCCGGCTCAAGGTCATTTCGGCCACCAGCCGACATGAAAGGGATTGGGTCGCTCGCGGCTCCGGTCGCGCCATCGCCGGTTGCCCAAATATTGATGCACGCCGATGCCGCCCGGGATCGTCGCCTTCGCTGCGAAATTGGGCAGGATGACCGCAATGTGGCCGACCTCGGCGATTATCGGATTGGCCTGATCGGACTCGCTCTGTCCGTAGCCCAACGGGTGGACATGGACATCAGCGACCACGGTCAGGCCAGCCGCGCGGCAATGCGTCCATAAGGCGCCGAGCCGGCGGCCGTCGATTTCGACCATACCGGTCGCGAGCGCCTTGGGATCGACATCGTCATAGAAGACGAATTCCACGATCTCCCGCCGCTTGCCGTGGCGGCCGAGGAGGAATGCGCCAGCTTCGCGCCGACCATGGGTACGGCGGCGCAGTTCGACGACGCCCGTCTGCCAGACATCGCGCCGGCAGACGAGTTCAGGCGGCGGCCCGAAGGCGATGCGCGCGAGCGTTGAGATTAAGGATGCCATGGAGGTCCTCGAAGATGAACAGGAGACGCCGATCCGGCCGCCAGGCCAGATGCGCGAGATTGACGGCGTTGTTGTTGTGCGGCCCGGTCAGGCGGTCCCACGGACGGTAAACCGTGTCGTCGCCCCAGTGTTGGAACGTGATCGCGATCCGCTGATTGCCCTTGGGCCGCAGGTTGACGGACAGCGGTCCGTTCGCTTCCAGGTCCCAGATTCGCACCATCGGGTTGGTCGCGGGGAAATTGGTCAGGTCGCCGCGAAAGGCATATTCGGACGGCGTTCCGTCCACTTCGGTCGCGGCGATCACGAAGTCTAGGCGGGGATAGGCGAATTCGTGGACCCGCCAGCGGCCCTGAGCGATCCCGGCGAGGAAGCCGGTGTCGTCAAGATCGGCCCGCACACGCGCTTCAGCGGGATCAATCATCGCTCCCTCCGTTGGCGATATCGCCGCGCACAAGGTCGAGTTCGAGGCAGTCGTGCTTGCCGGCCAGGTGGCCGACATGCTCGCTGAGCGGCAGTTCCTCGGTGCTGCCCGCTCGGGTCAGCTCGAACTCGCCGGCCATGGCCGGATCGATGGCGAACTCGCCGATCGCCCAGTCCAGCACCCGTTCCAGCGGCGCCTGGCGGCGGAACTCGCGCTGGTGCGCACCCGCCTGATAGCGGACCGTCACAGCGACCGCGTTGCGGCGGTGGACGTGGTGACGCGGGTGATGATGGTCACGATGAACAGGGTGCGCACAGTCCGCCGGCTCGTCCTCGCCATCACGCACGACGATGAGGTCTTCGAGCAGCACGCCGTGATCCTTCGCGATGAGCGCCAGGACGTGCTCAATCAGCTGGCCGGGGCCGATATCGAGGAACAGGTCGTGCCCTTCGAAGCGCACGGGCAGGCGGATCGGGCCGAGCTCGGCGCCGCGCTCGCCCTCGGTATCGTCGTGCAAAGTCATGTTGGTCATTGTCGTAACTCCATAAACGCGTTCAGCGAAACCATTGAACGCAATCCAAAAAAATATCAGCCAATGCGCCGGTATAAGAATTCAACCCCGCCGCTATCCGCTGCGCCTTCAATCCTCATCAAAAATCCCTGCTCCCAAAGCTGTTTGAACTTCGTACTGGCATTCGCGATCGAGATGCCAGCGACATCGGCAAATGTCGCTGTGCGAACCTCCGCCCGCGCCAGCGCGTAGTCGAGAGCCTCCCGGTTGCCCGCGCTGGGCTTTAGACCGATCACTTCGACCTCCGCGCCATTCCATACCGTCACCGGTATGCCCATCCGTTCAGCGACAAGGTCTATGTTGAGCCTTATCGCCTTGTTGCTCAGGTCGACGAGGCAAATCCCCTTCGACTTCCGAAACCGACCAATCACCTCGACGATCGCCTCAGCAGCGAAGGAAGCATCCATTCGTTCGATGCCTGCCATCGAGACCCTGGCGACGCTTCGTTCCGGCAAAGTCTCCAAGAGCGAGACAAGCTTCGCCGCGACGGGAATCGCTTGATCGCGATCCCACCCTGACGTCTCGCCGTTCATGAATTCCAGTAACCGGATAGACCACCTGATTCTCGTTAACTGAACCTAGTTAATCAGATTGGTGGCCGAGTGTCAATCCAGTTTGAACGAGAAGGCGATGTGGGTACCCCACAGCAGCGGCAGCTGGTCCTGTGAATAGGCCATGTTGGGCTGATACTCGTTGTTCGAGGGCTTCAGGAGAACCCGCTGGTTGAGCAGCCGCACGTCGAGATCGGCCCGGAACCCGATCGCATGCCTCGCGCTCGACTTGAGGCCCATGCCGCGCTTGTCCTCGGGCTTGCTCGAAATGCCCTCCCGGAAGATTTCAACGACGAGATCGACATCGCTGAGATTGTCCCACTTGCCGCCCCTGAGCGCTGGTCGCAGGCTGCTCAGGATGCCGATGCCGCTGTCGGACACCGCGACGGTCACCCGGTTGCCTTGGGGGTAGGTCTGCAGTGCGGCATAGGCGTCGAGGTTGGTCCGGCTGTGATCGAAGACGTTCTTCACCAGCTCGCCAAAGATGCTGTACATCGCATCGCCAATCTCGGTCACGTCGCTCCTGGCCGAACAGCCCCGCGTGACGGCCGCGACCAGTCTGGGGACGAGGTTTTGCTCGACTGGCTTGTCGGGACTAAACCGTTCGATCTCGACCAGCCCGCGATTGCCGCCGCGATGTATGGCCGCCCCGGAGAAAATAGGACGGTGCGGAGTCACTTCGACCGCAGGCGCAAGGTGATCGAAGAAACCGATGCGATTAAGATAGCCTAGGGCCCTACTGGCTTCGCCGAATTCGAGGCGCACGCGCTTCGTGCAGGCCACCGCCTGATTGCAGAAGCTGAGCAAGCGGATGATTACGTCAATCATCAGGCTGCAGCCGGACGGAACCCTGATCACGATCGTGTGGTAGAGCGAACCGAGCGCGTCGCCGCACCGCATGAGCGCCTTCTCGAATTTCCACGCGTCGACCCAGCTACCCTGCAGCTCGAGCGTACATTCACCGATCAGCGCGGAGGTGGCCATTATTCGGGGTCCTCGAACGCTGTCCCCACCCTCGGCCACGACGCCGGAAGGCGCTGGTGATTGAGGGTGCCGCGGCATGCATTGCGGATGCGGGGCACCTTCAGCTTCTCGTTCGCTTCTTCGAGTCGCAGTTTCGTGCTTTCCGTTGGCAAGTCAGCCATGCGGCCGGGTGCGGCGACTAAAGGCGGGGTTGGGAATATAGGTGTGGTCATGAAACATCCCGTTCGAAGCGAGCAACCCTTCTACCACTAGACAATAAAACCACACAACGATATTATTGTGTTGTGCTACCTTCTCTCGTCATTGTCGCTGCCGACGCTCCCTGGCCGGTCTTGCCGCCGGGCATTCATGACGCATCGTTGGCGGAAGTCGCCGCGGCTTTCGCGACGACGCCCCACCGCCGATGGCTCTTCGACGGATTTACTCGCGCCGCCGGGGCGCTTAGCCTGGCTGGCTGCAAGCGCCTCTATCTCGACGGCAGCTTCACCACGGGAAAACCGCACCCCGACGATTATGACGGGTGCTGGGACCACGACGGCATCGATTTCACGCTGCTCGATCCTGTCCTGCTCGATTTTGCGAACAAGTGCGCAAATCAGAAACACAAATACCTTGGCGAGATGTTTCCGGCGCTCTCGTCCAACGGCACCAGCGGAACGTTTCTCGATTTCTTCCAAGTCGAGAAGTTTTCAGGTGCCCCCAAAGGCATCATTCGCATCACCCTCGCCGCGTCGAAAGGTCCGACGCCATGATCACCAACGAAAAACAATATAAGTCAACGCGGGCGCAGATCGCGCGCTTCGAGGAAGACCTGGCCGCGCTCGACGTCATCGGTCAACCGCAACTTCCGCCAGTCCTGCTAAAAGCGCAGCGCGATGCGCTGACGAGCCAGCTCGAGGAACTGCGCGAAGAAGCCGATCTTTACGACCGGCTGCGCGCGGGGCAGGTAACAAGCTTTTTGGCCGATAGTCTTGCCGAACTTCCCGACATCCTGATCCAGGCGCGGATCGCGCGCGGCCTCAGCCAGCGCGAACTTGGCGACTATCTGGGTCTTAAAGAGCAGCAGGTCCAGCGCTACGAGGCCGAACGTTATAGAACTGCATCACTTGATCGGCTGGTCGAAGTCTCCGACGCGCTCGGCGTGCAGATTACAAAGCGCGCCGAACTGATCGGCGACCCTGGTATGGGTTCGCTCGATCCAGAAGCCTGGCAGGTTTTCCCCATTGCCGAAATGTTCAAGCGTGGCTGGTTCGAGGACTTTGCTGGGTCGCTCGCCGAGGCACGCAAGGCCGCGCCCCAGCTCATTCCGGCGTTTCTGCGCGGCGCCTATGGCCTGAGCGCTGCGCCCGCACTGCATCGTAAGTCGGTCCGCGCCAGCGGCCAGGTCCACGAAGCGGTGATCACCGCTTGGGAAGCCCGCGTGCGCCGGCTTGCCGAGCGTGATGCCCCGCGAGAACGGTTCGAACCCTCGCGGATCGACGATGCCTGGATTGCCGGATTGGTTGCGCTGACATTGCTGCCCGACGGACCTGCACGCGCGGTCGATTATCTGCGCTCGATCGGCATCGCACTTGTCGTCGAGAAGCATCTGCCGAGCACCCTGCTCGATGGCGCTGCGCTGGCAACGCTCGACGGCTATGTCATTGTGGCCCTGACGCTGCGTTACGACCGGCTCGACAATTTCTGGTTTACGCTGTTCCACGAGATCGGGCACCTCAAGCGCCATATCGGCCAGGGTTATGCGTCGATCTTCGACGACACCGAGGCACCCGCGGGCTCGGACATTGAGGCTGAAGCCGATCTCTTTGCGCAGGAAGCCCTGCTCCCCACGGACAAATGGGCGCTCGGCGTCTCGCGATTCACCCGCACCGAACAAGCGGTGCGCACCGATGCCAAGCGGTTCGGGGTCGGCCCGGCAATCATCGCTGGGCGGGTCCGCCGCGAGGCGCATGATTACACCCTGCTTCGAGACCTCGTCGGCAATGGCGAGGTGCGGCGTCAATTCGAGAAGTGAGTTCGGCTCTTCAGAGGATCGAGGCAATGGAGCATTTTCCTAAACCCTATGTGCCGCTGCTGCGCTGGCGGCAGGGCGAATATGAAGCACTTTTCCGGCTCGGCGATCCTCAAAAGAACGCTACCTGTCCGCTGATCGAGCTCTTGCCGCCCGATTATGACTTCGAGCTGCGCAAGCCGAAAAAGGATCTCGACGAGCATCTCAAGCTGTTCGGCAAGCGGCTCGGCACCAAATGGGCACGGCGCCCGGCATTCATCGATGCTGGGCGGCTCGATCCTGCCGCGCGCATGCCCGATGGCCGGCATCCCCTGACCTTCATCTTTGACGAAGCGCGAACCGTCGGGGCGCCGCTCATTCCGTTGACCAGGCTCGACCGCGACGACGCTTATCAGGGGGCAGTTTGTGGAACGGCGGCGATCGACGGGCGGGGCACTGCTCTGCGTTGCTCGCTCGCCGAAGCACTCGATCCGGACTTTGACCAGCAGGTAGAGACGCTGCTGAGGACGCTGCAAATCCACTGGACAGCACTCGATATCATCATTGACCTAGAAACACCCGCCTATGATCCCCAGGATCAGCTGGTAGCGATCATTGTTGCCGGGTTGTCGGGCGCAACCATCTTCAACTCCTGCCGCAGCGTTGTCTTGATGTCGACATCGTTCCCGGATTCTCTCGCGACCATGACCCATGCCGTGCAACATTTTCCGCGCCGCGAATGGCTGCTCTACAAAGCGGTCGTGCAAGCTTTGCCGGCAGGTAGGCGGCGGCCGATTTTCGGTGACTATGGCATTGCCGCGATCAACTTCGCTCAGGGCGATATGCGCTACATGCGCGGCTCGCCCAACATCCGCTATACGATCGACGACGCTTGGATCATTGCCCGCGCGCGGGGTGCTCCGCGCGGAAGCAACCAAGCTTACCCGAGCCTCTGCGGCTTGATCACCGGCTCGGGCACCTATCTGGGTGCACATTTCTCAGCCGGCAGTGAATATATCGCCAACTGCCAGACCGGCGCGGTGACGCGGGGCAATGCGACCACCTGGAAGTGGGTCGCGACCAACCATCACATCACGAAGGTTCTGGACGATCTCGCCAGGCTTCCCTGACCTTGAGTGCATGACGGACATGGCTGGCGAGCAAGCGGCGCGGCAGCGCCGAGACCAGCGCCCGATAGAGGTCTTCTCGTGGCTGACGGAGCAGTTTTTCGGATGCACCGAGTTCGCGCAGTATCGCCGCCGCCTCGGGACGCCACAGCAGCCGGGCCAGTGTCAATGGATCGACGCCGCGATTGGCGCGTTCGGGGCGCAAGGTCCTAAAGTGAACTTTTCCGCTTAGCTTTCGCTCGACGGAAATTACTCCCCACCAGTCGGGTAGAAGGGCCATCGCTTTGCCGATGTGGCGGGGCGCGGCGATCAGGGTCGCGCGATCAACAACCGCGCCGTAGGCCGCGATCTGGCCCGGTAAGCGATCGAGGACATCGGCATCGGCCTTGATCTCTACGCCACGGATGTGGCCGTTGATGACCGCGATATCGACACGGCAGGCGCCATGGTCGAGGCCAAGCTCATCGATAACGATCGTGTCGGGGCAGGCTCGCGCACGCGCCAACAGTGTCGCATGTGCCGCCGCGCGTATATCATTATCTTTAAGCCGGGCTCCCATCGGAAAACCGATAGCCCCGCCAAGGGAGCTCCGCAAACGCTTTGCGGTGACTGCAACCGTCAGCGGTCACCTGGCGCTGACACGAATTACGGCATTTGGAGGGGCCATGCGATAGCTCGAAAGGCGGCTTTGTCGGCAGTTTTCCCGCAAACACCGGAGTGGATTATCGGTGAGATGGCGTTCGAAAAACGATTGGCAGGCACTATGCTCTGCAAATGATGACGCAGCTTCAAGACTGCATTTGGTGCTCAAGTCCCGTTCGTAAGGCTAGCATCGAGCATATCCTGCCCGAAGCCCTTGGCTGCCCGCCCGGATTTTGTCTGACGGACTGCGTCTGCATGGCCTGCAACAATAGGCTTGGTCACGTCGACCAAGCACTGTTGCGCCAGTTCGAGATAATTGCCTTCTTAGGTGGTGTGCGTCGCAAGGGCGGTCGGCCGCCCTCGATCGACAACTGGGCGCCGATAAAGGCCCGCTATGCTGAGAACGGCCCGGAACTTCATATGAATGCTGGACCGCAAACCGTAGACGCATTCGGAGCGCGGCTACCGGCGGCTTCGCCTCGCAACGGGATACAGTTTGTTTCGCTCGAGCCACGAATTCCAGGTGTGCGCACCGAACTTAAGTTCGAACAGGAGTTCGGACGCGGCCCCAAATTCTCGCGTGCGCTGCACAAGGTTGCCTTTGGCGCCTTGGCTTACTTTGTGGGCGCCGAAGAAGCCCGCTCGCACCGCTTCGACCCCGTTCGCGATTTCGTTCGTAACGGACGCGGTCAGTTCAATGTCATGATGACGTGCGCCCAGCAGCTGGGAGGACACCGCTTCAACCCACCCGTTTATCTACCTGAACGTACGCTCCCCATTGTTGAGTTCGAGATATTTGGCGTCGCATTTCTTCTGGACCTTGATGTGGAGCAGAAGGGACTGATGCAAGTCAGAGACGCGCTCATTGCCCACTCGGCGAGCAACTGGACGATCCTGCCAAGGACGGTGAGCAAATAGAGGCCTCGGCTATTGTGGATGATTGGATCACAGCTCTCCAGAGATTCGCCATCCGCCTTGAATGACAACTATGAGGGGCTCAACCAGCCCATCGAATTTAACATAACACCCGATCTCATTGCAGTTCTCGTGACAATGATTGGATCGCCTCGCCCACAACTTCGTAAATACGTCTGAGATCCTGATCGAGGATACAGTAGGGCGGCATGACATAGATCGTATTGCCGAGCGGACGGAGCAGGACGCCCTGCTCCCGGAATGCGGCCATGAGACGGGGTGCTAAATCGGAGAGATAGCCTTCACCGTCGCCAACTTCGAAGGCGGTGATAGCGCCAAGAGTCCGTTCGTTGAGGATCGGCGCTGTTTCAGCAAGTGTGGCCAAGTGCCGTTCCTGGCGCGCGGTAAGATCTCCGATCCCCTCCAGCACCGGCTCTTCGCGCCAGATGGCGAGATTGGCGCAGGCCGCCGCACAGGCAATCGGATTGGCAGTGTAGCTGGACGAATGGAAGAACATCCGCGCCCGGTCCTGGCTGTAGTGCGCTTCGAAAAGAGGTTCTCTGGCCATCGTTACGGCGAGAGGTAGGGAACCGCCGGTCAGCCCCTTTGACAGGCACAGGATGTCCGGTTCGACACCAGCCTGTTCGCAAGCGAGCAGGCTGCCTGTACGACCCCAGCCGGTCATCACCTCATCGGCAATGAATATGACGCCGTGATGTGCGCATATCTTGTGCATCTCTTGAAGCGCACGCGCCGAATAGATGAGCATCCCGCCCGCACCCAGGACCAGAGGCTCGACGATCAGGGCACAGGCCTGATCGGCGCAAGCGCGGTCCAGTGCGTCGAACGTGTCCTGTTCCCGTCCTGCGTGAGGAAACGGAATTCTCGCGACGTCGAAGAGCAGCGGTTCGTATGTCTGGTTGAATACGCCCCGTTCACCAACCGACATCGCACCAATCGTATCGCCATGATAGCTATGCTCCATCACGATGATCCGGTGTCGCGGCTCCTTGCGAGCCGTCCAGAAGCCCAGCGCCATCTTCAGCGCGACCTCGACACTCGTTGAGCCGGAATCTGAAAAGAAGACGCGTGTCAGCGCCGCAGGCATTATCTCGCGCAAGCCTGCGGCCACCTGTTCCGCAGGCTCATGCGACCATCCCGCGAAAATGACCTGATCAAGGATCTGGGCCTGCTCGGCGATCGCTTTCGTAATGCGCGGATGGCAATGGCCATGCGTCGTCACCCACCATGAGGAAATGGCGTCGATGATGCGCCGACCGTCGACTGTGTATAGTATGGCGCCTTCCGCGCGGGCTATGCGCGGGATCGGCTCTTCGAGGCCGTGTTGCGTAAAGGGGTGCCATACGGGCGAACTCATGATCGGAAATCCGCAAGGTTGAAATTGCGGCGAAAGGCCGTTGCCAGCGAATCCGGGTCGAGCTCATCGAGAACGGGCAGCCGCCCCAGTCGGCGGACACGGCCGATTTCGGCAATGATCGACTCGCTCTCGGGATTCTCCTCTCCACAAAATGCAATGCCGAGAATGGGCACTTTGCGCGCGCGCAGAGTTTCGATCGACATCAAGCTGTGATTGATCGTTCCCAAGGATGTCCGGGCGACCAGAATCGCCGGGCAGGCCCAGCGGGCGAACTGATCGACGAATAGCAGCGAACGGGTCAGGGGAACCAGCACTCCGCCTGCACCCTCGACGACCAGTGGGCCATCGACCTGCGGCAGTTCAAGCCTTTCGGGGTCGATCTCGACATTGTCGATCTGCGCCGCCAAATGCGGAGAACACGGCGTGGAAAGGCGATATGCTTCGGGCAATATACTCTCCGGCGGTGCACCGGAAAGCTGTGCAACGCTTTCGCTGTCGCCTCTGCCGAAAAGGTCGCTGCCGGCTTGCACGGGCTTCCAGTACGAAGCGCCTAATGCACCGGTCAGCGCTGCGGCAAAAACCGTCTTGCCGACATCGGTATCAGTCCCGGTAACGATGAAGCGCTGGTCGCTCATCGGCGGTCGGACATCGAACGCATGTGGTGGCAGGTGGCGACTTCATAGGTCACTGCAGCACCGCCCGTCTCGAAGTTGCGCATCACCTTGCGGATCTGCGCAGGTTTCAGGGGGCGATGCCTGTCGCGCGCGGTGCTCGCACCGATCGCCTTGAGGCTACGCATGAAATGCAGCGCGCTGTCGTGGTGTTCGACATAGCGCAAGATATTCGGCGGCTCCTGCGCCGAGCCAGGATCCATTGCCGCGATCTGTGCGACGGTCATGAAGTCTGGCGTGCCCGGATGCAGTCCCGCCAGCCTGTGAGCGGCTCGCCACTCCTTGAAGGTGTCGGAGCCCAGCGTCGTGAAAATGCAGTGTCCACCCGGTCTTAGCCATCCTAGCAGGCGCGATAGAGCGGCTCCCTGATCGTCGAACCATTGCATGGCGAGGCTCGAGCATATGAGGTCGAATGTTGCCATTTCTTCCGGTTCGCCATATTCGCCATCGAGGAGACAAAACCGCCGGTCCGGTGCTTCTCCCACACGCTTTCGACAGCGCTGCAACATCTGTGGCGATATGTCCGTGATGTACCAGTCAGCCTCCATTCCTTGCGCCATGATGGCCTCGGTCAGGAAGCCAGTGCCGCATCCGATCTCGAGGATGCGGGGACGTGAAGGCAACGGAAGGACGGCAATGCGGCTTGCCAGTCCGCGTGCCACGATGTGCTGGACCGGGGCATGTCGGTCATACTCATCGGCAGCCGAAAAGGCTGCTCCGATCCGATGGCGGTGCATGACATTCATGCGATCACTCCGGCAAACTCGCGGATCGCACTGGCGCAAGCAACAGGCTCGGTCAGAGGCAACAGGTGCCCGCCGCCAAGAGTGAGGCGCTCAAGCCTGTGGACTCCAGAAAAGACATTGTCGCACATTGCCTTGGGAAGGATCGGGTCGGCGTCGCCCTGAAGGGATAGGACAGGCAGCTCTATGCGCGCGCAATACTGTGAGTAGTCGATATTGGCTAGGTCCTGTAAATCATTGCCAAGCAAATCCACGTTGCCGAGAGTGAAGGGTGCACAGCAGCCGCAGCGGTTACGGAATTCGCGCAAGACCGCTTCCGGTTCCGTCTCGAATTGCCCAATCATGCGTTTCAGGACGCGGCGATGCACGCCCGGTGATCCCGAATGGGCAACAAACCGGTCGAATCCATTGACTGCAATCAGGCCGATGCAGTGAGGCGGCGGGTCGGCAAGGGCCAACATCGTTCCAAAGCTGTGTGTCACGGCGATACAGGGGGTTTCGGGTACCGGAGTCCTTGGCGCGCCGAAATAGCCGCGATCTAACTTCAGCTTGGGCCAGTCGGGGAGCAGTTCAGAGATACTGTCCCAGATCGCGGAGTTGAAGCCCCAGCCATGGACAAAGAAAATGGTCAGGGGCATGGACCGATTGCCTCCAGCAAACGGTCGATGTCTGCCTGTTCGTGGGTAGAGCGCAAGGCAATGCGCAGGCGGCTGGTTCCCCGCGGGACGGTGGGCGGACGGATTGCGGCAGCCAGCATCCCTTGCTCGGCCAGCTTCTGGCTGACTGCCACTGCGTTTCGCGCTTCTCCAAGGACAACCGGAACGATCTGCGTGCTTGATTCGCTGCGCGGATAGCCCGCGTGAATCAAGCCTGCACGCAGTCTATCGCCAAGTTCTGTCAGCGTGCGTCGCTGCACATTCATCGCCGGGACCACGTCGAGCGCCGCGTCGATAGCGCCCAGCACTGCGGGTGGCGGGGCCGTCGAATAGATGAAGCCGCTGCATGCGTTGACGAGATAGTCGCAGAGCAGGCGCGAACCGGCGACGTAGGCGCCGAAGCTTCCCATCGCCTTACTGAACGTACCCATGACCAAATCGACTCCGCCAGGGATAGCCGCGGAAAGTCCGGCACCGCCGGGGCCGTGGACTCCCGTCGCATGCGCCTCATCGACGAACAGGAAGGCATCATGTGCGCTGGCGATCTGCGAAAGTCTCGAAAGGTCTGCGGTGTCGCCATCCATACTGAATACGCTCTCGGTCACGATGATCCGGGCGGGCGCGTTCCTGCCGTTCCGCGCCAGCAGCTGTTCAAGGTGGTCGAGATCGTTGTGCCGGAAGCGTATCTGCCGGACCCCGGCAGCCGCGCAGCCGTGATGCAAGCTGGCGTGTATCAGTCGGTCTGTGAATACAGCAGCCCCCGGCGCGGCAGCGAGCAAGGCCGGAAGCACTGCCGCGTTGGCTTGCCAGCCCGAAGCAAAAAGCAGTGCTGCTTCGGTTCGCTTGAAGTCAGCAATCCGTCGCTCGACGGTGAGATGAGCTTCGGAGGTTCCCGTTACCAGCCGCGACGCACCTGAGCCCACGCCATATCGCTCGGTCCAATCGCGCGCACGTGCGATCAGCTCGGGATGACGGGATAGACCGAGGTAGTCGTTGCTGGAAAAATCCAGCATTTCGCAACCATCGCGTCGAAGCATCCCATTCGGGGCGATCGTGACGGGGCTGAGCATACGGCGGTGACCGCGGCCTTCGATTTCGCCAAGGGCCTTGTCGATAAGGGTATCCAGGGAACCCACGAGGCGAATCTCACTCCGGCTTGAGGCAAAGGATGAGTTGCGACCGCCTTGCCTTGTTCGCGACTACCGCTTTGGTTTGAAATGTGCAGCACCCTATGTTGATGTCGTGTCTCCCATGGAATTTCCGGTCGGTCGCACTGCTACCAAATCTTGGGCCAGGAGAATCTAGAGTGTTCCACGCTCATGATCCGACACCCTTCTCTGGATCG
>JAGREL010000055.1 GCA_020446575.1 Novosphingobium sp.
GGCTTCTTGGCGGGCGCCTTCTTCGCGGCGGGTTTGGCCTGTGTTTCGGTTTCTTCGGCCTCGATCGCGGCCTGCAGTTCCTCGCGCGTCACTTCGCGCTCGGTCACTTCCGCCTTTTCGATCAGGAAATCGACGACCTTGTCCTCGTAGAGCGGCGCCCGCAGCTGGGCGGCGGCCATCGGATCGGACTGAAGATATTGGACGAAACGTTCACGGTCGTCCGGGCTGTATTGCTGGGCCGCTTGCTGGACGAGCATCTGCATTTCCTGCTGCGTAACCTCGACCTTGTTGGACTGACCGATTTCGGAAAGCAGCAGGCCGAGCCGCACACGGCGCACGGCAATCGCGCGGTAATCGTCCTTTTCGTCCTCAAGCTCCTTGAGGGCGGCGTCCGAATCGTCCTCGTGGCTCGCCTCGTGAGTCAGCTGCGCCCATATCTGTTCGAATTCGGCCTCGACCATGGAAGGCGGAACATCGAAATCGTGGCCGGCGGCAAGCTGATCAAGCAATGCACGCTTCATCTGGGTGCGGGTGAGCCCGGCGGTCTCCTGCTCCAGTTGCCCGCGCAGCAGGTCGCGGAGCTGATCGAGCCCCTCGAGGCCGAGGTTCTTGGCGAAATCGTCGTCGACAACGGTTTCCGTCGGGACTTTCACGGCATGGACGGTGATGTCGAAAGTGGCTTCCTTGCCCTGCAGATTCTCGGCCGGATATTCCTTCGGGAAAGTCACGGCGATCTGCTTCTCGTCGCCCGCCTTGACGCCGACCAGCTGCTCCTCGAAGCCCGGTATCAGGCGCCCGGCACCGATCTCGATCGCCTGGTCCTCGGCCTTGCCTCCTTCGAATTCCACGCCGTCGAGTTTGCCGACGAAATCGCAGACCACCTGGTCGCCGTCGGCAGCCTTCTTTGTCTTGGCCGCGTCCTTGAAGCTCTTCTGCTGGGAGGCAAGCCGCTGGACGGCCTCGTCCACCTGCTCGTCCGTAACCGGCACGACCAGCTTTTCCAGCTTCAGCCCTTCGAGCGAAGGCGCACTGATCTGAGGCAATATCTCGAGGCTGACCGAAATCTCGGCATCCTTGCCTTCCTCATAGCCTTCGCCCAACTCGACCTGCGGCTGCATGGCTGGGCGCAATTCCTTCTCGGTGACGAGCTGGTCCATCGCCTCGCGAATCGAACTGTTCAGCGCATCCTGGTGAAGCGCTTCTCCATGCATCTTCTTGATCAGATTCGGCGGCACCTTTCCGGGGCGGAATCCGGGCATGCGCACTTGAGGTGCGATCTTCTGGACTTCGCCTTCGATCCGCTCGGAAATATCCTTGGCGAGAATCGTGACGGTATATGCACGCTTGAGCCCCTGATTGGCGGTTTCGACGATTTGCATCACTTATGAAGCCTTCCCTGAACTGCTTATTTTGCCTCGTCCCGGCGCAGGGCGGAAACTGGTGCGGGCGAAGGGACTCGAACCCCCACATCTTGCGATACTTGGACCTAAACCAAGCGCGTCTACCAGTTCCGCCACGCCCGCAGACGAAGCCTGAATACCAAGGGAGGAGCCATTATAAGCACAAGCGAAAAAGGGCAAGTTTCCCGGGTTGCGCCGCGGGGCCGCAATGCCCAAGTGGAAAGTCTGGGAAACGAAGGATTTGACGGAAAATGGCCACTCAACCCGACACACCGCCGAACCGGATCGATCCGCAGTCTCCGCCCGAAGCGCCGCCGCAGCCGGCCGAACCGGAGCCGATGCATCCGGACGAGACGCCGCCGCTGCCGCCGGACTTCGACGAGCCGGGCATTGGCCCGGAAGAGGAGCCTACTCCCCTGTAAGCCCGAATCTGCGCGCGAGCAGCGCCGACAGGGGCTGTCTGGGCCGGTTTTCGCGAATCACCGGAAGGCCGGACGTACATTCCAGGCAATAGGCCTGCACGCCGCGCGTGGCGGTGATTCTCTCGACGTCCGTCAGCAGTCGCGCCACGAGATCGTTCTGGCGCCCCGCCGCCATCGCCGCCCAGTCGGATCCGCCCCTCGGCGCGTTGCTTTGCGCTTCGGTGCTGCGCATGTGCTGCAGCAGCGTTGCCAGCGGGTCGGCGCCGTCCCCCAGGAAAACGGCGTGCCACTCGCCGTCCTCGAGCTTCGCGGCCTTCGCGGCATAGGTCAGCGCGTCGTCGAGGCCGCCGAACTGGTCGACCAGACCCAGTTGCCGCGCCGTGCCGCCGTCCCAAACCCGTCCCTGGCCAATCCGGTCCACCTGCTCGGGCGTCTTGCCCCGCGCCTTGCCGACCAAACCCACGAACCGGGAATAGCCGCTTTCGACATTGGCCTGGAGCATGGCCGAGACTTCCGGCGCAAGGCCGCCGATCAGGTCCGGCTGGCCGGACAGCGGCGTCGTCTGGACTCCGTCGGTGGTGACGCCGTAATCCGATAGGGCCCGTTCGAAAGTAGGCACAACGGCGAACACCCCGATCGAACCCGTTATCGTGCCGGGCTCGGCAAAGATGCGGCTGGCGGGCGTTGCCACCCAATAACCGCCGCTGGCGCCCAGATTGGCCATCGATGCCACAATCGGAATGTCCTGCTTGCGATATCTCTCGATCGCAGCGCGAATCTCTTCTGCAGCCGCCATCGATCCACCCGGCGAATCGATCCTTACAACCAGTGCCGCGAAATTCTGGTTCAGCGCCTCGTTCAGCAGCCTGGCGATGCGATCGCCGCCGGCAAGGCCCGGCCCGGCTTCGCCATCGACGATCTCGCCGGAGATCGTGACCACGCCGATGGCCTTGCCGGAGCTGGTGGGCTTGTTGGCCGCCAGCCAGGTGCCAAGGGGCGTATGGGCAAAACCGCCCGGCGCCGGATTAGTCGGGTCCTTGCCGACCAGTTCGGCGACGCGCTCGCCGAAGTCCGTTCGATCGCCGATCCGGTCGACCAGATGGGCCGCCTTCGCCGCCTTTGCCGCATCGCCGCCCGACGCCTTCAGCCAGCCGACGGGATCGGTGCTGACCAGCGCGATATCCGCGCTTGGCCGCGCCTTGGCCACATCGGCCTTCCAGTCTTCCCACAGGGCACCGTAAAGCGCCTTGCTCGCCTCGCGCGCCTCCGGCGACTGATCGTTGCGAATCCAGGGCTCCACCGCGCTCTTGAATGTGCCGACCCGGAAGACATGCGCCGTAATCTTCAGCTTCTCGAGCAACCCGCCGTAATAAAGATTCTTGCCGCCCGAGCCGGCGACGAAGGCTCCGCCGAACGGATGAACCCACACTTCGCTGGCATGGGCAGCCAACAGCAGGCCATCGTCCCCGTAATAGCTGGCGTAGGCGAGCACCGGCTTTTTCGCCGCGCGGACCTCATCCATTGCCGCGCCGACCTCCTGAAGATGCACCATGCCGCCGCCCACGAAGCGCGACAGATCGAGCACGACGGCCTTGATCCGGCCGTCCTTCGCGGCGGCACGCAGGGCACGAATGATATCGCGCTCGCTGTACTCGGCCAGCGGAGCCTCTCTCGCGACAAGGAATTCGAGCGGGTCGGGCAACGAAGGTTCCTCGACGATCGTGCCGTTAAGCTCAAGCAACAGCGCCCCATCCCTGACCGCGCCGACATTGGGCCGCATGGTGAGCACGGCGTAAATCGCGATGAAGAACAGCAGGAGGAACAGGAGAGCGAGCCCGTCCTTGATCGCAACCAGCAGCTTCCAGACCTTGCGTGCGAAAATCATGTCTACCCCATGGCTGTGTGACGGTTTCCTTAGACCTTGCACGGTTCAGAGGCAAAGTGCTTGAGCAAAGCGCGTTGCTGGCCTAAGGCGCTGTCTTCAATGACATCGCTAGTTGCTTCCTATCCGGCGGGCTCGGCGGCCTTTCCGCACCGCGGGCTGGTCGGCATCGCCGGCCTGGCGCCTCATGAGATTCTTTTCCTGCTCGACGAGGCGGAGCAATGGGTGAAGCTGAACCGCCTGCCGCAAAAGCATGACAACCGTCTTGCCGGCCTCACCATAATCAACGCTTTCTTCGAAAATTCGACACGAACGCTGCTGAGCTTCGAGATCGCCGGCAAGCGGCTCGGCGCCGATGTCGTCAACATGCAGACCGCGCAATCGAGCATCAAGAAGGGCGAAACGCTGATCGACACAGCGATGACGCTCAACGCGATGCACGCCGACGCGATCGTGATTCGGCACGGCAGTTCCGGCGCGGTGCAGCTGATCGCCGACAAGGTGAGCTGCCCGGTGCTCAACGCCGGCGACGGTCAGCATGAGCATCCCACCCAGGCGCTGCTCGACGCGCTCACCATCCGCCACGCCAAGAAGGACTTCAACGGCCTGAAAGTGACGATCTGCGGTGACATCCTGCACAGCCGCGTGGCGCGCTCGAACGTGCTGTGCCTGACCTCGCTCGGCGCCGAGGTGCGCCTGTGCGCCCCGCCCGCGCTGATGCCGGCCGAAATCGAACAGATGAAAGTCACGCCGTTCCTCGATTTCGACGCCGCGCTGGAAGACGCCGACGTGGTGATGATGCTGCGCCTGCAAATGGAGCGCATGCAGGGCCAGTTCATCCCGTCGCCGCGCGAATATCACCATCTGTACGGCCTGACGCCCGAACGGCTCGCGAAGGCGAAGCCCGATGCGCTGGTGATGCATCCCGGCCCGATGAACAGGGGCGTGGAGATCGACAGCAATGTCGCCGACATGGCCGATCGTTCGCTGATCACGCGGCAAGTGGAAATGGGCGTCGCCATCCGCATGGCTTGCCTTGACGTGCTGACGCGCAAGGTCCGCGGCGCGGAGGGCTGGACGTGAGCATCGCCCCGCCGCTGGTTATCTCCAACGGACTGCTGGTTCTGCCCGAAGGCAAGCCGGCCCCGGGATCGCTGCGCTGCGAAGCCGGCCGCATCGCCGCGATCGGCGAAGTCGTGCCCGAGCCCGGTGATCTGGTGGTCGAGGCGAACGGCGCGCTTGTCGCTCCCGGGCTGATCGATCTCGGCGTATTCGCGATCGACAAGCCTGCCTTCCATTTCGGCGGGATCACCAGGGCCGCGCTGATGCCCGACCAGTCGCCCCCGCTCGACTATCCCGCAAGGGTGCGTTTTGCGGCACAGTCGGGCAAGCCGGATTTCTGGGTGCACCCCCTCGCCGCCGCGACCGTAGGGCTGGCCGGCGAGCAGCTCGCCGAAATGGCACTGATGCGCGATGCCGGCGCCAGAGGCGTCGCGACCGGCCGGCACTGGGTGGCGGACTCGGGCACGATGCTGCGAATCATGCAATATGCAGCGATGCTCGATCTGCCGGTCGTCTCACACGCGGAAGACGGGGGTCTCGCCTGCAAGGCCGTCGCCACGGCGGGGGAAATGGCGACCCGGCTGGGCTTGGCCTCCGCCCCTTCCGAAGCCGAGGCACTGGCCGTCGCCCGCGACATCGCGCTCGCGGAGATGACAGGGGCCAGGCTCCATATCCGCCAGGTGACGACGGCTGCCGGGCTAGCCCTGGTGCGCGCCGCCAAGGGGCGCGGCGTTGCGGTGACGGCCGGCGTCACTCCAGCCCATTTCATGCTTTCCGACCTCGCACTCGCCGATTTCCGCACCTTCATGCGGATGTCGCCGCCGCTGCGGGCCGAAGCCGACCGGCAGGCAGTGCTGGCCGCCATCGCCGACGGGACGATCGACGTCATCGCTTCCGGCCACGATCCGCGCGGGCCCGAAGACAAGCGCCTGCCGTTCGCCGATGCCGAACCGGGCATGGCCGGAGCCGAGACGCTGCTGCCGCTCACGCTGAACCTCCTGCGCGACGGCGTGATCGACATGACCCGCGCCTTCGAGCTGCTCGCTGCCCGCCCCGCCCGACTGCTCGGCGTGGAGGCGGGAAATCTCTCGGTTGGGGCGGAGGCTGACATCGCCGTGATCGATCCAGACAAGCCGTGGATCGTCGATTCAGACAAGATGGCGGCGGCGGCGGGCAACACGCCGTTTGACAAGCAACCGGTACAGGGCCGCGTGCTTGCCCTGTTCAAGGGCGGCGCACAAGTCTGGGCAAAGAAAACGGCCCCTTCCTGAATCGGAAGAGGCCGCAGTTAGGGATAAGCTGGTTTCAGGCTCAGCGCCGCGCCATCATCGGGCCGCTGCTGCCGCGAGCCGGCATCGCGCCGGGCAGCGGGCGATCGGCAGCATAGGCGATGCAGCCGTGGCCGTGACTCTTGACGTTGGAGCACAGGTTGCCTGCCGAGCGCTTGTCAAAGCCGGCCGCAGCCACGCGCCAGTAGTTCTTGCCGCGCACCACCGCCGGGGTGATCACCATCTCGTAGTTCTTGAGCTCGGGATTGCGCATCACGAAAATCTTCCACGCTCGCTCGGCGCTCGCTTCGCTGGAGAACGAGCCGAGCTGGACGAGATGCGTGGACTCTTCCAGCGACTTGCTCGCGGTGTGCTGCGCGACCGGACGGCTGGCCTGACGGTTCTGGGCGACCTTGCGTGCCGGAACCGGCTGGATGACCGGCCTGGAGACAAATTTGGGCTCGGTTGCGCTCTCGGGCTCGCTGAACGTGGCAGCCTTCGGTTCGGCAAACGCGGCAGCGAAGCTGACCGAGGGAGCCGGAGCGGTTTCGACGGGCGAAGCGTCGACCGGAGCGCTCTGCTCTGGCTGGCTGAAAGCCTGGCTGGAAAGCTGATCGACCGGCGGCAATTCACCGGCCGGCGCGACTGCGGCGGTCTCGGGCCAGACAGCGGACGGCGCATCATTCAGCGCGATGGACGCCGGCTGGCCGGCATCCGACCTGACCGGCGCACGCAGCAGACCGGCGACGCGCTTCTGGAAATCTTCGGGTTTGCCCTGCATCGCCCAGTTACTGATCCGGGCATCGAGCTGGTCGGCCGGCACATCCTGCGCGGCCATCAGCCGCGCTTCGCGCCAGCGCCCGTCTAGAGCATAGGCATAGGCAAGGTTCTGGCGAAGCTTCGGCGTATCTTCGCCATCGCGCAGCGCTTCGGCCAGAATGGCGACGCCGCGGCTCGTCTCGCCGGCAAGCGCAAGCGCCAGGCCGAGATCGCTCGCGGGAAGCGAATCGCCCACATCGTCCAGGATCGCGACGGCCTCGCGGTCATGGCCCGAGCCGATATCGGCCAGCGCCAGGCTCAGCGACGTACGGGCGCTGGTGTCGCCCAGCGCCAAGGCATCGTTGTAGGTGGTCGCCGCGGAATCGAAGCGGCCCGCCTGGAGATAGGCGTCGGCCAGAGCGATACGGGCAGAAACATCGCGGGGATTGCGCTCGACCACGCGTTCGGCCTTCTCGACGCTGCGGTCGAGCTTTTGCTGCGACTTGGAAGCCTGGGCCTGCGAGGAATATTTCCCGGCGCTCGCAACGTGGCTCGAACCGGCACAACCGGTCACGAGAACAGCGGCAAGGGCGCTGCTGACGGCAAAGCGAATCGCCTTGTGGTTCTGGCGCTTGCAGGTCATGGACTTTTCCCCTTCTTCATTCATCAGCTGCGGTCCCCGATACGGGAGACGAGCGCTTCGAGCTCCGGTATCTCGTCGAGCAGCCGGTCGAGCGCCTCGGTCACGATCTGCTGCGCGCTGCGATTGCAAACCGTGGCGGCAAGCCGCAGCTTGAGGTGCCGTTCATCGTCGAGGCGCAGCGTGAAAGCGATGCGACGGCCCTGGGACTGGGCAGAACGGCGCTGCGGCGTCTTGTTGATGCGGCGGGTGATGGCTTCCTGCTGGCGAACCACTTCGGGCACATCCATCCCGGTCAGGTCGACACCGTTGAGCGACACCACCTGAGCCGTGAATTCCTCCTGCGGGATCGAATCGGATGCCTGCTCCGCGGGAAACTCGATGTCTTCGCCGTGATCGTTCCAGCCAAGGTCATCCTCGAGCTGGCGCGCGGTGGCTTCCGTGAACTGCTGGATCGGATGAAGTTGAGGACGCATTGCCGGCTTGGCCGCGCCCTTGCGGGCGAGCAGGCTCGGTGAAAGTGACGCGAAGGCCTTCGATTCGCTCATGCCTCCACAGCTCCTCAGGAACCGGCGACGCGGCGACCGAAGCCGCCGACCGGACGCTGGACGCCGGGCAGAGTGGTGGTGGGGCTGCTGCTGGGCGCCGCGAAGACGGTGCGGCGGAAATTCTTCTCGAGCCGATCGGAGATATAGTTCCACAGGGCGGAGATTTCCTGCGCTGAGCGGCCATTCGGATCGACCTCCATCACCGTCCGGCCGTCGATCATCGATGCGGCGAAGTCGGTGCGGTGGTGCAGGGTGATCGGCGCGACCGTCCCGTGCTGAGAAAGTGCGACTGCGGCCTCGGCGGTAATCTTCGCCTTGGGCGTTGCCGCGTTGACCACGAAGATCAGCGGCTTGCCGGCACGATCGCACATGTCGACCGTGGCACCCACCGCACGAAGGTCATGCGGGCTCGGACGCGTCGGAACGACGATCAGCTCGGCAACCGAGATGACGCTCTGGATCGCCATGGTGATCGCCGGCGGGGTATCGATGACCGCGAGGCGGAAGCCCTGCTGACGGAGGACCTGAAGGTCGGCCGCGAGCCTTGCCACCGTGGTCTGGGCGAAGGCCGGGAGGTCAGCCTGACGCTCGTTCCACCAGTCGGCCAGCGACCCCTGGGGATCGATGTCGATAAGGACGACGGGCCCTGCGCCAGCACGCTGGGCCTGAACGGCTAGGTGCCCCGACAAGGTTGTCTTGCCGGACCCGCCCTTCTGCGATGCCAAAGCCAATACGCGCAATTGAAGACCCCCAAATAGAATGACAAAGCAATACCTATGGTTCGGGGGATCGCAGATCGTTCCTAATTTTGAGTTAACGGGGCTCGCTGCAGAACCACGAAACCGGCTCCGGAAAGGCAATAAAGGTTTTGCTAACGGGTCATTCACTATGCCAGTTAGGCACGGCCAACAGCCCGGTGTGGCGCACACGCTGCCAGGCCCAGCGCCAACATGGCGTCGGCGTGAACCGTGCCGGTTGGGAAATAAATTTTGTCAGGCGGGCCCGATAATGGTCAGAACGTTGTTTCCAATAGGCATTTTTCTCGGAGCCTCGCTGCTTGCGGTCAGTCCCGCCTTGGCCGGTGTGAAGGCGGGTGTCGATGCCTGGTCGCGCGGCAACTATCCGGCTGCGGTGCGCGAATGGCGCGGTCCCGCCGACGAGGGCGACGCCGATGCCCAGTTCAACCTGGGCCAGGCCTACAAGCTGGGCCGCGGCGTTGAACGCGATCTGAGCAAGGCAGAGGAACTGTTCGGCAAGGCCGCCGAGCAGGGACATCTCCAGGCTTCCGACAATTACGGCCTGCTCCTGTTCCAGCGCGGCGAACACGCGCGCGCCATGCCCTTCATCAACGCTGCTGCCGGACGCGGCGATCCCCGGGCGCAGTATCTTCTCGGCCTTGCCTATTTCAACGGCGACAATGTGGCGAAAGACTGGGTGCGCGCCTATGCACTCTTGAGCCTGGCTCAGCAGGCGGGTCTGCCGCAAGCCGCTCCAGCGCTGGCGCAGATGGACCAGTACGTCCCGATAGAGCAGCGCCAGCGGAGCGTGGCTCTCGCCTCGCAACTGGCCGGCGAGGCCGAAGCGACTCGCGCACGCCAGGTTGCGGCGGCGGATCTGGCTTCGGGCGCGCTGCGCACCGAGCCGGGACAGACCGCGTCGATGAACGCGCCCGGCGGCGCGTCACCGACGGCGATTCCCCGCATGCCGAGCATCGCCTCGGCCGAGCGGGCGCTGGCGGATGCAAGCCGGGTCGCCGGCAACGACAATCCCGGCACGGCGGGCGCCCACTTCACGCCGCCAAAAGCGCCGGGCGTCACGTCGCGACCCCAAAACCCCCCCCCCCCCCCGCCCC
>JAGREL010000385.1 GCA_020446575.1 Novosphingobium sp.
GCATGGGCATATTCGCCGGTGTGGAATTCGACCACTGGCGCGCCGAGCCGCATCGCCGCCTCGATCTGGCGTGGCTCGGGCGCGATGAACAGGCTGACGCGGATGCCCGCGTCTGACAGCCGGCCGACGACCGAGGCAAGCTTGTTATGCAGCCCGGCCGCGTCGAGCCCGCCCTCGGTGGTTCGCTCCTCGCGCTTTTCGGGCACTATGCAGGCAGCGTGCGGCTTGTGGCGCAAGGCGATCTCCAGCATTTCCTCGGTCGCCGCCATCTCCAGGTTGAGCGGCAGCGCGGTCGCGTCCTGGATGCGCGCCAAATCGTCGTCGCGGATGTGCCTGCGGTCCTCGCGCAGATGGCAGGTGATGCCGTTGCCGCCGGCGCGGGCGACGATTTCCGCCGCCCGCACTGGATCGGGATGATCGCCGCCGCGCGCATTGCGGATGGTTGCGACGTGATCGATGTTCACGCCGAGCCTGAGCATATGGAGTCGAGTCGGATTGTTCATGGTTGCCGGTCAGGGCTTAGTGCGGCTGCCCGGCTTGATCGCCGGAGTCGCGGCGAGGTCTTCGGGCAGTTCCTCGGGGGCATAAGTCGGGAAGCTCAGCTCGATCAGCGGGTGGAACGGCACCCCGAGTTCGACCGTGCCAGCCGATCGATCGACCAGCGCAGCCTCGGCAATGACGTTGCCCCCCGCCTGTCTGACTGCCTCGATCGCCTCGCGCGAGGAAAGCCCGGTAGTGACGACGTCTTCCACCATCAGCACTTTTTCGCCCGGTTCCAGCGAAAAGCCGCGGCGCAGCTCGAAGGTTCCTTCCGGCCGCTCGACGAAAATCGCCTCCTTGCCCAGCGCCCGGCCCATCTCGTGGCCGATGATGATTCCACCCATCGCCGGCGAGACGACCTTTTCGACTTCCTGACGCAATTCGCGCGGCAGTGTTTGCGCCAATGCAATTGCGAGGCGCGACGCACGCTCGGGGTCCATAAGCACTCTGGCACATTGCAGATAGTGCGCGCTGTGCCGGCCCGACGAAAGCAGGAAATGGCCTTCGAGCAGCGCCTTGCTGGCTCGGAACTCGGCCAGAACCTCTTCATCCTGCATGATATTTCTGGTCCTTTGCGGAAGTCATTTGTGGCTTGACAGGGCCAGTTTGGCGGCCAATCAAAAAATATCCCCTAGAGGCGCTTGAGACTACCCGCAAGCGCGCGTATAGGCCCCGCCAACTGGGGCATGCGTCCCCGTGGCTCCCAAGAGGCGAGATGGGGGTATTCTCTCGCCGCTTATGGAAGGCGAAAGCAAGAAGACGATGATATTCGGCAAACACGCACGTGCCGCAACTCTGGCGATCAAGGCGTTCTGCCTGTCGCTTGCCCTGATCATGGTTCCGCAAGCCGTATTGGCTGCAGCTCCGGCTGCGGCTGCCTCGGTCGAGGAAGTTTCGGCCGATGCCGCGCCCGACGCGCAAGCAGCCGAAGGTGCCTATGTCCGCATGGCGCCGACGGAAGGCAAGGGCATGCCCGAGCCTGGCGCCATCGGCCTGCAGGAGCAGTATTCGCCGCTTGGTGACTATGCCCACTGGATTCACAATGCGGTGCTGCTGCCGATCATTGCGGTCATCTGTCTGTTTGTGCTGTTCCTGCTGCTGTTCGTGATCGTGCGCTACAATCGCCGAGCCAATCCGGCCGCTTCGAGGACCAGCCACAACACGCTGATCGAAATC
>JAGREL010000386.1 GCA_020446575.1 Novosphingobium sp.
GCAAGGCGGTCGTCGAAATGCATCTCAGCTCCGCAGCCTGCAGGCAGTGGTTGGGGGGACTGGGCGAACATGCCTCCTAGCAGGTCGTCGGCGCGGCGGAAGCGCGAGGTGGCGCTGCGTTGCAAAGCGGGACGATTACGATAGAAGATAATAAAGTTATCGACGCGGGACACTGCGGCTGCATAAATTGCAGCAAATGGGCAGCAACGGCGTTCCGGACGCGTCCAGAGGGGCTTAATCTATGGCGAATCTCGACGAAATCGACCGACGCTTGCTGGCAGAACTGCAGGCGAGCGGGCGCGTCACCAATGTCGAGTTGGCCGATCGGGTCGGGCTGACTCCCCCGCCCTGCCTGCGCCGCGTGCGTGCGCTCGAGGATTCGGGCGTGATCAAGGGCTACCACGCCGAGCTCGACGCATCGAAGCTGGGTTTCGCCATCACCGTCTTCGCCATGGTCAGCCTGAAGAGCCAGGCCGAGGAAGCGCTACGCCAGTTCGAGGACCACATGCGCGCGCTGCCCGAAGTGCGCGAATGCCACATGCTCAACGGCGAGATCGATTTCATCCTGAAGATCGTCAGCAAGGACCTGCAGAGCTTCCAGGAATTCCTCACGTCCAAGCTGACGCCGGCGCCCAATGTCGCAAGCGTCAAGACCTCGCTGACCATCCGCACGGCAAAGCAGCTGCCGGGCGTCCCGCTCAACGGGAAATGAGCGGACATGACCACGCACAAGCGCCTCAAGCCGCCGGGCATCGATCGCGGATACGAGACAATGCTTCAGGCTGAGCAGCTCGCCGGGGACAGCCGGCTGTCACTCGGCATGCGACTGAAGGCGCGCTTCGCCGCCGATCTCATGCGCGAGGCAATCGAGAAGGTTCCGGAGAACGAGTAGGCCCGTTGCGGACTAGAGCGCCGCGGCCGCTTCCAGCGCCAGCAGGTAGCTCCTGGGCCCATGCCCCTGGAAACACTCCCGCGCGGCCATGCCGACATAGGAAAGGTGCCGAAAGGGCTCGCGCTTGGTCGGGTCCGACAAGTGGACTTCAAACACGGGCGTGCTGATCGCCTTGATCGCGTCGAGCAGGGCGATGCTGGTGTGGGTATAGGCTCCGGCATTGAGCAGCACGGCATGCGCGCCTTCGGCCTGGGCTTCGTGCAGCCAGTCGACGAGATGGCCCTCGTGGTTGGACTGGCGCATGTCGATCTCGATATCGAGTTCCCGGGCGCGATCCTCGAGCATCGCGGCGATGTCGTCGAGCGTGTCGCTGCCGTATATCTCCGGCTCGCGCAGGCCGAGCAGGTTCAGGTTCGGCCCGTTGAGCACATAGACCAGCCGTTTCGCCATGTTCCGCCCTTCACAGTAATGACTCGGTGTATTTTTTGGCTGACGAATCGATGCCGCCCTTCGCTTCATCGTCGCCCTGAACTTGGTTCAGGGTCCATCGCGCCTCATCAACCGTTGGTTTGTGGGGAAAAACGGATGCTGAAACAAGTTCAGCATGACGATTAGTGACGCGGTCCTCGCCACTATCGCAGGAAAGCTCTTACCAACCCATTCGCTCCCTTCACATATCGCTGCCCGAGACCTTGCCCCACTGGCGCGCCGCCGTGTAGCCGAGATAGCCGGTGCCGAAAAGCACGTAGAGCGGTTCGGGCAGCGCGTTGAGATAGGCCCTCATGCCCAAGGAGATCGCGCTCGCCGCATCCGGGTCGAGCACGCTGAGAGCGCCCATCGGCAGCGACCACAGGATCAGGGCGTACATCACGTAAAGAAAGCTCGGCCGGGCCCGGCTGGTCCAGGGATCGGCGGAATTGGCTTCGGCGACGATCGCGGACAGTTGCGTCTGCAGCAGCTCCATTTCCTGCGTGCCCTGCAGCTTGAGCAGTTCGAGCT
>JAGREL010000387.1 GCA_020446575.1 Novosphingobium sp.
ACTACGAGCTGATGCTCCAGCAGCATGTCGACAGCGGCGCGGACGTGACCGTCGGCTGCCTCGAGGTGCCGAGGAAGCAGGCCAGCGGCTTCGGCGTCATGCATGTCGACAAGACCGACCGGATCATTTCCTTCCTCGAGAAGCCGGCCGACCCGCCCGGCATGCCCGACAAGCCCGACATGGCGCTCGCCTCGATGGGCATCTACGTCTTCGAGACCAACTTGCTCTTCGACCAGCTCCGCCGCGACGACGCCGACCCCAAGTCGACCCACGATTTCGGCAACGACATCATCCCCTATCTCGTCGCCAACGGCCGCGCCTTCGCCCACCGTTTCGCATCCTCCTGCGTTCGCGCCGATATCGAGACAGAGGCCTATTGGCGCGACGTCGGCACGCTCGACGCCTACTTCGAAGCCAACCTCGATCTCACCGATGTCGTCCCCAAGCTCGACATGTACGACCGCGAATGGCCGATCTGGACCGATGCGATCGTCTCCGCGCCCGCCAAGTTCGTCCACGATGAGGATGGCCGGCGCGGGTCCGCCGTATCCTCGCTGATTTCCAACGACTGCATCGTGTCGGGCGCGACTGCCTATCGCAGTCTGCTGTTCACCGGCGTCAAGATGGGCAGCTATTCCGCTGCCGAGGAAGCGGTGATCCTGCCCTATTGCAACATCGGCCGGCACGCGCGGCTGAAAAGGGTCGTCGTCGACAGCGGCGTGCGCATACCCGAAGGGCTGGTGGTGGGCGAGGATCCGGAACTCGATGCCAGCCGTTTCCGCCGCACCGACAAGGGGGTCTGCCTGATCAACAAGGCGATGATAGAGACGCTCAAAAGCGAGAAATGACGATCAACGTTCTCTCGGTCGCATCGGAAGCGGTGCCACTGGTCAAGACAGGCGGGCTCGCCGATGTCGCCGGAGCCCTGCCCGGTGCCGTCGCGCCGCACGATGTGAAGATGACGTTGCTGCTGCCCGGATATCCGGCGGCGATGCGGGCGGTTCGCAAGGGCAAGGTGCTGCACGAGTGGGATTCCCTGCTGGGCGAGCCGGCCCGGCTGCTGTCCGGCAAGATCGATGGCTTTCCGCTGATCGTGCTCGACGCCCCTGCCTATTTCGCTCGCGAAGGCAATCCCTACACCGATCACTCCGGCCGCGACTGGAATGACAATTGGCGCCGGTTCGCTGCGTTCGGACGGGCGGCGGCCGATCTGGCGGGCGGTGCGGTCAAGCGCAGGCGGTTCGATGTGCTGCACGCGCACGACTGGCAGGCGGCGATGGCGCTCGCCTACCTTCGTTTCGCTCCGCTTGCCGATGGCAAGCAGGTCCCTTCGGTGATGACGATCCACAACATGGCCTTCCAGGGCTATTTCGGGCCGGAAGTATTCCCCCGCCTCGGCCTGCCGAAGTCGGCATGGACGTTGGACGGCGTCGAATACCATGGGGGGGTCGGCTATCTCAAAGCCGGAATGGAAGCAGCCAGCGCGATCACCACTGTCAGCCCAACCTATGCCGCCGAAATCCGCATGAGTGAATTCGGCATGGGACTGGAAGGGATCGTCGCCAGCCGCAGCGACCACGTGTTCGGCATCGTCAACGGGATAGACGCCGGCCTTTGGAATCCCGAGAGCGACTCCGGGCTTGCCGAGACATACGATGCCGGCAAGCTTGCCCGCCGCAAGCGCAACAAGCGGGCGCTTGAAGACGAGTTCGAGCTGGAGCCGGGCGATGGGCCGTTGTTTATCGTCATCAGCCGGCTCACCTGGCAGAAGGGTATGGACGTGCTGCTCGAGGTGCTCGATCATCTCGTTGGCCTGGGCGGCAGGCTGGCCTTGCTGGGCTCCGGCGATACGGCGATCGAGGCTTCGCTTCATGCTGCTGCAGTCCGCCACTCCAAGCGTATCGGCGTGCGCATCGGGTACGACGAAGCGCTGGCGCACCGGATGCAGGGCGGCGGCGATGCCATTCTCGTTCCCAGCCGCTTCGAGCCTTGCGGCCTGACCC
>JAGREL010000388.1 GCA_020446575.1 Novosphingobium sp.
GCCGCCCAGACATAATCGGTGAACGGCGGGCTGGTGTAGAATACGGTCACCTTGTCGGCGGGCACCTTGCCTTCCTCGACCAGCTGCCTGAACACGGTCTCGTCCAGCGCGCCGGCATCGCAGGCGCCGCTCGCCACGGCCTGGGCAGTCGCCGGGTGACTGCCGGTGTGGCGGAATTCCTTGAATGCCGTGTCGGCGGGAAGGCCCGCGTCCTTCAGGATGAGGCGGGGCATCAGATGGCCGCTGGTTGAATTGATATCGCCGAAACAGAAAGTCTTGCCCTTGAGGTCGGCGAGCTTGGCGATTCCGGAGCCGGCATGGGCAATGAACAGCGAGTGGAACTGGCGGTCGATCTCGCGCTGGACCAGCGGCACCGCGCCATAGCGTTCATGCGCCTTCACATAGGTCAGCCCGCCGAAATAGGCGATGTCGAGCGAGCCGTTACCGATCGCTTCCACGGTCGCGTTGTAATTCGTCGGGATGACAAGTTCGACCGGGCGGCCGAGCTTGTCCGAGAGGTAGCTTTGCAGCGGGGCCTTCTCGTCGATCGACACCTGGGTGGCCCCGGCGTCGGGGATCATGCCGACCCGCAGCGGTTCTTCCTTCTGCGACGAACAGGCCGCGAGCGGCAACAGGGCGGCTGCCAGCATCGTCGCGCCCAGCCTGCGCAGCAGTTTCATCGTTTCGTGCATGAAAACCCCCCCCCCTCGTAAGATCGCCCCGCTCGTTCCAATAACGGAACGCAGTTCTGATTGTGGAATACAGCGCCTGCAGTCGGGCTGTCAATCGCGAGGAAGCGCGGTCAGGGCGAGGGTGGGTAATCGCCGGCATAGCCCAGCAGCTGCGAGATGCGCTGCCCGGCGGTGCGGACCATCGGTTCGAGCTGGGGCCGGTTTGCCGCGATCCGGTCGGTCGGACCGGCGACCGAAACCGAGGCGAAGGCCCTGCCGGCCGAATCGAAGATCGGGCTGGCGAGGGCGCCGGCCCCAAGCTCGCGGCCGTTGCCGTCAAATGCTACTCCGCTGCGCCGTGCGGCGTCGAGCTGGGCAGGCAAGTCCCTCTTCCCCGTGGTGTAGGGAGTAAACCGCTCGAAGCGCGTCGTGGCGATGTAGGTGCGCTGCGCGTCCGCCGACATGAAGGCGAGCACCGCCTTGCCGGAAGCGGCAGTATAGAGTGGCCGCAGGTCGCCGATCGGCACGGAAAAGCGCACCGGAGCCTGGGAATCGATCACGTCGATGTAGAGAAGCTCCGGCCTGTCCTCGAGCAATACGCCCAGCATCACCGTTTCGAGGCTGTCCTGCGCCAGCTGCTCGATTACCGGCCGGGCGCAGGCTGGAAAGGCGGTGGCGGGCGCCACGCTGCCGATCACGCTCGCCAGGCGGAAGCTGGCAGGTCCGAGCCGGTAGATGCTGTCCTGGCAGGAGAGATAGCCGCCGCGCTGAAGCGTGCGCAGCAGCCGGTGCAGGCTGGTCTTGGGCACATCGAGTCGCGGGGCGAGTTCGGCCAGCGAGCTGCCATCGGGCCGCGACGCGAGCGCCATCAGCACGTCCAGAACCCGCAGCACCGCGCGCGGACCGGCAGTTTCCTCTACCGCTTCGTTGCCTGCTCGTTCCTTGGTTCTGGGCATGCCGCCGTTTAGCTGCGCCCGGATGGCGTGTCGAGTTGGCGGGGCAGGAAACCGGGGTTTCCCCACGGGTACGCCTTTTCCCTTGGTCGTCCGCGCAAGGCTGGGATAGCATCGTCGCAAAACCGATACGGGGACGATGCCATGAACAAGCCGGCCGATATCAGGACGCAAGGCTGGCCGGCGCCGGAATGCTTCGGCGCCGAGGCCTATATTTCTCGCGACTATGCCCGCGCGGAAGCGGATCGGCTGTGGCCCAAGGTCTGGCAGCATGCCTGCCGGTTGGAAGAGATTCCCGCGGTCGGCGATTTCGTCGCTTACGACATCATGGACGATACGATCCTGATCGTGCGCTCCGGGCCCGACGAGATCAGCGCCTTCTACAACGTCTGTGCCCATCGCGGCCGCCGGCTCGCGGACGGCTGCGGAAGTGTGCAGGAGTTCCGCTGCAGCTACCACGCGTGGAAATACAATCTGAAAGGCGAATGCACCCGCGTGCTCGATAGCGATGATTGGCAGGGCCGGCTGAGCGGGGATCGGCTGAATCTGCCCAGGGTGCAGGTCGACACCTGGGGCGGCTGGGTGTGGATCAACATGGACCCGGATGCCGGGCCGCTGCGGGAATATCTCGAGCCTGCCGCCAGCCTGCTCGATCCGTTCGAGCTGGACCGGATGCGCTATCGCTGGCGGCTGTGGTGCCATTTCGACTGCAACTGGAAAGTCGCATTGGAAGCTTTCATCGAGGCCTATCACGTCGAGGGCACTCACCCGCAGCTGATGAGCGTGGGCGACTTCACCATGTGGAGCAGGGCGAAGGGCCTGCACGGCCACAACGGGTTCGACGAGCGCGATCCCGGCAAGCAGACCGAGGAAGCCAACACCATCAACCGCCCCGGCAAGGGCGAAGATGCGCGGCTTTCGATCGCGGCGTTGCAGCGTGAGACATGGGACACGGTGAATGCGCGCACGACCTGGACACTGGTCGACGCGGCGCTGCGGCTGAAGGATGAACTGCCGGAAGGAACGCCGACCCCGGAAGTGATGGCGCACTGGCTGAAATCGGCGCGCGAACAGGATGCCGCGCGCGGCGTCGTCTGGCCCGACGTCAGCCCGGCGCATCAGGCGAAGGCGGGCAGCTCGTGGCATGTCTTCCCGAACATGACGATCGCCCATTCGATCACCAACGCGCTGATCTATCGCGTGCGGCCCGACCGGCAGGAGCCTGAGCGATGCATTTTTGAGGCAGCCGTGATCGAGCGCTTCCCCGAAGGCGGCGAGCCCGAGACCGAATGGGAATATGCCGATCCGTCCGACGTGGAGAAATGGCGCCCGGTGCTGCTGCAGGATTTCGACAACATGATCCAGGTCCAGCGCGGGATGCGTTCGCGCGGCTATCGTGGCTGCATTCCCAGCCCCAAGCAGGAGCAGACCGTCGCCAACCTCCACCGCAACCTGGCGCGCTATGTCGGCCGGGGCGGGCCGGAACCGCTCTGAGGGGGCTGCCGGACGATGGCTACCGTTCTATCTGAAACGCTCGGCTCGATCCGCGTCCTCACACTCAATCGGCCGGACAAGCTCAACGCCGCCAATCTCGACATGCAGCGGACTCTGCTGGAAGAATTGCGGGGCGTCGCGGCTGACGGCGAGCTGCGCGCGGTGGTACTGACCGGGGCAGGGCGGGCTTTCTCTGCTGGCGGTGACCGCGATATTCTCAAGGAACTGGCGGCCGGCACCTGCAGCGACCGGGATGAGCTGGGGCGCATTTCGATCGACACGATCTTCACCATGCTGGAACTGGAGATCCCCGCGATCGCGGCGGTCAACGGGCTGGCGGTGGGCTATGCGGCCGGGCTTGTCGCCCTGTGCGACACGGTGGTCATGGGCGAGAGCGCGTTCCTCTCCGATCCGCATGTGCAATACGGGATTGCCGCCGGGCCGGCGACGCAACTCGTCTGGCCGAGACAATGCCCGGAACTGGTCGCGCGCGACATATTGATGTCGGGCCGCAAGGTCATGGCTCCGGAAGCGCTCAGGATCGGCCTGTGCAACCACATCTGCCCGGACGGTGAGGAACGCGCGACCGCTCTCGATCTGGCGGACGCATACGTAGCGCTTCCCGCCGAGGGCATCGCCGAGACCAAGCGTTCCTTCAACGCGCCCCTGATCGCCGAGGCATCTCGACTGGCAGCGGCGATGGCCTGAGTTCGTTCGCGCATGAAGATCCTGGACCTGAGCTGTGATGTTGCCGGGCGCTTTGGCGCCAAGCTGTTCGCTGCGGCAGGAGAGGAAGTCCTGCGGTGCGCGCCCGATGCCGGCGAGGAGACGCTTTCGCTCTATCTGGATGCGGAAAAGCAGCGGATCGAACCCGCCGAACTTGCCGCCATCCTACCGGAGTGCGACCTCGTCTGGACGTCCTTCGATCGGGGCCAATATCTCGGTCATGCCGCCGGGCTTCGCATGCCGGAGGACTGCGTTCACGTGACGACTTCGAGCTTTGGCACGAGCGGTCCCTATTCGTCGTGGCGGGGCGGATCGATGGCCGACTGGGCGGCGGGCGGTTATCTCTACATCACAGGCGATCCGGATCGCGAGCCGCTTTCGGGCCCGGAAAACCTGTGCGCCTACGCCGCCGGCTACACTGCCGCTGCGGGCGCGGAGGCCGCGCTGATCGACCGGATCAGGACGGGGCGGGGCAGGCATCTCGACGTCAGCACGATGGAGGCGATGCTCCTGCTCCACCAGTCGACCTTCTCGCGCACGCAAGCCGGCGAGCTGCGGCGGCGCACCGGCCGGTTTACCGAAGTCTATCCGCTCACGGTGCTGCCGTGCCGCGACGGCCATGTCTCGATCGGCGTCGTCAGCGATGCCGAATTCGACAAGCTGGCGATCGCGATCGGCAGGCCCGAACTGTCTGCCGATACCCGCTTCTCCGACCGGGACCTACGCTGGAAGCATCAGGTGGACCTCGATCGCGAGCTTGCGCAATATCTCGCAGGCCATGATGCCGACGATGTCGTCGAGGCCCTGCAGACCGGTGGCGTGGCCTGCGCCAAGGTAGCCGGGCCCGTCGACATCACCAGCAACCCGCAACTGGTGCATCGCGGCTTCTGGCATGAGTTGCCCAGCCAAGGCGTGATGCCGGGATATCCCCTTTCCCATTTCCATCCCTTTGCGGCGACGGATGTTGCGTCCCCGCCGCTCGGTGAAGGGGGCGACCTGCCGCTATCCGGCGTGCGCGTGCTCGATTTCACCATCTTCTGGGCGGGTCCCAGCGCCACGCGCACCCTCGCGGATCTGGGCGCGGAGGTGATCTGGGTCGAACAGCCGGGCGTGCGTCTCGACTGCCATATCGAGGAAGGCGCGAGCGCGTCGCCCTTCGAGCTCATGTTCCATCTGCACGATACCAAGATGTTTCGCGGGAAGCGGAGCATTACCTTGGACCTGTCGAGGGACGAGGACAGGTCAGTCGCCCATGCGCTGGCGCGGCAGGCGCATATCGTCGTCGAGAACTTCCGCCCGGGCGTGGCCGGCAAACTTGGCGTCGGCCCGGGCGATCTGGCTGCGATCAATCCCGCGCTCAGCTATGTTTCGCTGTCGGGTTGGGGAGCGGACGGGCCCTGGGCCGACTGGCGCTCCTACGGTCCCTCGATCGAGGCGGCGTCTTCCATCGAAGGCCGCACCGGATATTCCGGCGGGGAACCGCTGCGGCTCGGCCATACGCTGCCCGATGCGACTGGTGGTCTGATCGGTGCGCTTGCCGCGCTGCGTGGGCTGAGGCAAAGCCTGGCGACAGGCGCGGGCGGCTGGTTCGATATCTCGCAGCTCGAAGCCTACGCGGCCATGGCCGGCGAAGGCATCATCGAAGCGACGCGGCACGGGCGCGGCACCGAGCGTGTCGGCAACCGCTCCCGCTTCGGTGCGCTGCAGGGCGTCTTCCCGTGCCGGGGCGAGGACCAGTGGATTGCGATCCGCCTCGACGGATCGGCCGACCGCTCGGCATTCAGTGCCTTCAGCGGGATTGATGTAGCGGCATTGCGTGACCCGGACGAAGCCGAGGCGGCGATTGCGGCTTTCACCCGCCCGTATGAAAAGGCCGAGCTTGCCGGGCGATTGCAGGCTGCAGGGATGGAGGCTTTCCCCGTGATGGATGCGCTTGAGCTGCTGGATGACCGGCATCTGGCCGAGCGGGAATTTTTCCTCGAAACCGAAGCCGGCGACCGTGTCTGCCTGCTGCCGGGCACGCCGCTGGTCGCCGATCCGCCCATGGCCTTGCCGGCGAAAAGGGCACCCCGGCCGGGCGAGCATTCGCGTGAGGTCCGCGCCGGGATCGGGGCCTTGCCGGGCCTGGGAGGGCAGTTCTAACCCGTTCTTAACCAAGAGCGACTAGTGCCATGTGAGTGGAGAACCACGCATGGCTTCCGAACGGCGTAAATACCCGCGATCCGAGCTGGCTGTCGAAATCGACTGCCGCCTTCGCGGTGTCACCCACCGGGGGAAACTGACCAACGTCTCCCAGGAGGGATGCTGCATCGAGGTGAAAGGCGAAGCGGTCCTTCCCGGAGACAGGGTCGTGCTCGCGCCATCGAAGCTTCTTGTGCTGCCGGCTACCGTCGCATGGACCGACGGGGTGAAGATGGGGCTGACTTTCGCAAGCCCGATGATCGGGACCATGCTCGACCAGTTCTTCACTCATCAGTTGCATCCGGAACCCGGCCTGACCGGCCCGGTGTGACAGTTCGCGCTGTAGCGCGAATCGGGTCAGGCGGCGCTGGGGATGATTGCAGCGAAGAAGGAGACCACTTCCGCTTCGAGCGCGGCATCGAATTCGACGCCCACCGTCCCGTCGTCCGCCCAGCGAACCGTCGCGTCGATGGGACCGATCGGACCCAGGGATACTTCGATCGTGTCGTTTTCCCCGAAACTGTGTTCCAGCCCGCTGAGCCGGCATCCTTGCGACGAGATCTGCGAGTAGAACATCTGGCAGAGCTTGCCGTCCATCCGGTATGTCCCGGGCAATTCGACCGGGATTCGAGCTTCGCGCCTGCGGTCCATTGTGCCTCCATTCGATCTGCGGGAAACTTACCGCCAACGTGGTTTGAATCGAGTTTCGAAGCAGGGTTACCCATCGGTTAAGATATTGCGGCTCGGCGCTCCGGCGGCACGGAACACCGTATTTTTACTGATTCAGCGCCTAGGCAGCCGGTGCTCTTTACTTTGACCTCGCTTGCGACGAGACCCATCCTCCGGTGAGGAGGACATGATGCGCGTCGCAGTTTTCAACGGAGCCGGAAATCCCATAACAATCGAAGATGTTGAAGATGCCCCGCTGGGTCCCGGCGACGTCAGGATCGAAATCGGCAGGTGCGGCATCTGCGGCAGCGATATTTCGCTCACGTCGGGATCGCCATTCGATTACGCGACCGGCAGCCGGATGGGGCACGAAAGCGCCGGCACCGTGATCGAGGTCGGAAGCGGCGTTACCTCGCTCAAGGTCGGCGACCGCGTTTCGGTGTTGCCACGCGGTTTTTGCGGGAAATGTGCCAATTGCCGCGCCGGTCGTCCGCTGTTTTGCGAGACCGGTCCGAATTGTGTCGGCGGTTTCGGTGAGAGGTTGGTGATCACCGAGAGTTCGGGTTTCCGCTTTCCGGATTCGGTCAGCATGGCCGAAGGCGCGCTGGTGGAGCCGGTCGCCTGCGGACGGCGCGCGTTCCGGATGTCCCGCCTTGAGAAGGGCGCTTCGGTGCTGGTCATGGGGGCGGGCTCGATGGGGCTCGCCGCGGTCTA
>JAGREL010000389.1 GCA_020446575.1 Novosphingobium sp.
ATTTGCAGCAGTTTGTTCGCAAGGGAAGTCCGCGCAAGCTGGAAGAAACCGATCGCCGCACGCTCGCTCGCTTTTTCGGAGTGGACGAATTGGAACTGGGTGCTCCGGAGGATATTTCCTCGAATGTCGGGGAATTGCCCGCGCGCGGCGAGTGGGTTGATGTCCCGCGGCTGGCTTTGGGCGCTTCGGCCGGACCGGGCGCGCTCGCCGCCGATGAACAGCCGATCGGGGTTTTCCGCTTCTCCGCGCGTTGGCTTCGGGAGCAGGGGCTCGATCCGGCCACGCTCTCGGCTATCGCCGTAGCAGGAGATTCGATGGAGCCGACTTTGCGCGACGGTGACGAAATCCTTGTCGACCGGCGCCCTGGCCCCTTGCGGGATGGTGTCCACGTGGTGCGGCTCGACGATGCGGTGCTGGTCAAGCGGATCGACACCGGCCGTTCCGGCAAGATCGTGCTGATCAGCGACAATACGGCCTATAGTCCGGTCGAGCTTGAGGCCGGCGAAGTCGACGTGCTTGGCCGGGTCGTTTGGAAAAGCGGGCGGATGTAACCTGAAAGGCGGGATTGCATTCGGCATCAACCGCCGCCATTTCGGCTAGATGACCGATATTGCCCAGCCACCGATGCGCGTTGCCATCCTGCCCGTCACGCCGCTGCAGCAGAACTGTTCCCTTTTGTGGTGCACCAAGACCATGCGCGCTGCCTTCGTGGATCCAGGCGGCGATCTGGATATGCTGAAGGGTGCGCTCGACAAGGCGGGAGTGACGCTCGAGAAAA
Source organism: Novosphingobium sp. (assembly GCA_020446575.1). GTDB lineage: Bacteria > Pseudomonadota > Alphaproteobacteria > Sphingomonadales > Sphingomonadaceae > Novosphingobium. Next base: position 779 of record JAGREL010000389.1, read on the forward strand.
TCCTCGTCACGCATGGTCATCTCGATCATTGCGGCATGGCCGGAGAGCTGGCGAAGGAAATGGGCGTGCCGATAGAAGGTCCGGAAGAGGAAGACCGCTTCTGGATCGCGCAGCTGGACGACGACGGATCGCGCTGGGGCATGGAAGCGCATTCCTTCGAACCCGATCGCTGGCTGCATGAAGGCGACCGGGTGACGGTCGGCGAACTCGAGCTGGACGTCATCCATTGTCCGGGGCACACGCCCGGACACGTCATCTTCTATCATGCGCCGTCACGCTTCGCGATAGTCGGGGACGTGCTGTTTGCGGGCTCGATCGGCCGCACGGACTTTCCCAGGGGCGATCACCAGCAACTGCTCGATTCGATCACCAAGAAGCTCTGGCCGTTGGGCGACGACGTGACTTTCGTTCCCGGCCACGGCCCTGTCAGCACGTTCGGCGACGAGCGCAGGACCAACCCCTTCGTCGGGGACCGCGCTCTCGGCTAGAACAGTCCCAGTGCGATCAGTACGGCGATGATCGCAAGCCCGAGCAGCGTCAGCATCGTGATCAGCGCGCCGATGGAGCGGGGTTTCGTTGGTCCCGAACTGTCCATGCCCAGGCAATGCGCCACGCGCCCCAGCATGAAGATCGCGCCGACGATCGGCAGCCACTGTCCGCCCTTGCCGGACAATTCGATTGTGCCGATCAGGATCAGCGCGAGCGGGACATTCTCGACGAAGTTGGCCTGCGCCCGCATACGATGCAGCAGCAGGGCATTTCCACCGTCGCCGTGAATGATCTTTTCCGCCATCCGCACCCGCCCGATCCGGATCGACAGCCAGAGATTGATGATGGCCGCCGCCGCGGCCAACGCGAGTGTCGTTTGCAGGATCATGCGTCTCCCCCTTCTTCCCGCTGCACCATGCGTCAGGTCGCGACGGGTTGCAACGGACGCCAAATCCGTTATAGGCCCGCCTTCGCCGCCGCTCGCTCCATCGGACGTTGGCGCGTTTCATTGCAACAGAAGATTTTTAGGAACAGGTGCCGAAATGGCTGTCCCGAAGAGAAAAGTAACCCCATCACGCCGGGGCATGCGCCGGAGCCACGATGCGCTCAAAGCTGAGGCATTTCACGAATGCTCCAATTGCGGCGAGCTGAAGCGTCCACACAACCTCTGTCCCGCCTGCGGCCATTACAACGGGCGCGAGATCATCGCGGTCGGACTCTAAGTCCGACTAGGCCGGGGCAAACTGGATGAACCTGCCGCGTATCGCCGTCGATGCGATGGGCGGCGATGATGGTGTGCGGGTCATGGTGGAAGGCGCCGCGCTCGCGCGTCGCCGGCATGACCAGTTCAAATTCCTGCTGGTTGGTGACGAAACCCGAATCAAGGCGGCCCTCGAGAAGCATCCCAACCTGCGCGGCGCATCGGAAATCCTACATTCCGACGACGTGATCAGCGGCGACGAGAAGCCCAGCCAGGCCCTGCGCCGGGCGAAGACGACCTCGATGGGCATGGCGATCAACGCGGTCAAGCAAGCCGACGCGGGCGCTGCCGTCAGCGCCGGCAATACCGGGGCGCTGATGGCTATTTCGAAGCTGGCGCTCCGCACGATGCCGGGTATCGACCGTCCGGCCCTGGCCGCGCTGCTGCCGACGCTTGGCGATAGCGACGTGGTGATGCTCGACCTTGGCGCGAATACGGATTGCGACACCAGGAATCTGGTACAGTTCGCGGTAATGGGCGCCGCCTATGCGCGCGTCGTCACGGATCGCGAAGCGCCGAGGGTTCGGCTGCTGAACATCGGCACTGAAGAGATCAAGGGAACCGAATTGCTGCGCGATGCCGCCAATCAGCTAAAATCGGCGGCCGACGAGCTCTCGATCTCCTTCGACGGCTTCATCGAAGCCGACAAACTGTGTCTCGGCGATGTCGACGTGGTGGTTACGGACGGTTTTTCGGGCAATATCGCGCTCAAGGCGGTGGAGGGCACGGCTCGCTTTGTCGCCGACCTGCTCCGCCGCAGTTTTTCAAGTTCGTTGCGCTCCAAATTCGGATTTCTGATCTCCCGTCCGGCAACTGAGCTATTGAAGCACCATCTCGATCCCAATAACCATAATGGAGCCGTGTTTCTCGGCCTGAACGGTATCGTGGTAAAGAGTCACGGCGGGGCCAGCGCTGCTGGTGTCGCAAATGCCGTAGCGGTAACGGCACGGCTGCTGGAGGAAAATGTGACAGAGCGGAT
>JAGREL010000390.1 GCA_020446575.1 Novosphingobium sp.
CGCGGCCAGCGCCAGACCGGCGGGCAGAACCTGTTCGATCCGGCCGACAATCTCGAAAGCACTTATGCAAGGGAAGCACTGGTCCGATGGTTCGGCCTCCTGTTCGAAGGTAAGCTCGACGCCGTCAGCCTCGACCGCTTCGAGGAATTGACCGGCTTACGGATCGCGGCGCCCGATGGCGGCATGGTCGATGACCTGCCGCCGATCCAGCGCTGGCTCAACCGGATCCTTGCCCTGCCGATCGGCTTGCAGAACGCGATCTTCGATGAATATCTCGCCCTCGTCGAAGCGCGCGTCGATGCCGCGCGGCAAGCGGGCACGCTCGACCTTGGCGTCGAGACAATCCCGGTCGAAAGCTTCGAGGTCCTGTCCGACACGCTGCTGCGCACCGATCGCGTATCTGGCGCGACCACGCATCTTCTCGAAATCGAGATCGCCCGTGCGCTTCGCCCGCTGTCGCTCGAACGCCTCGATGCGTTTCACGGGATCGGCGACAAGCACCATCGCTGCTTGCGTAACGCGCGTTCGGGCCGGGTATCGCTACTCGTGCCTGCCCGCAGCCTGCTGACCGACGAGGGCGAGCGCATTCGCCGCCACGAACTGATCCGGCCGTTGAAGCGCACCTACCTGACGGACGAGGCGCTGGCTGAAAGCAGCTGGGAGGACATGGGGGTTGCCGCATTCCGGGCAGCGTGGAACGAGGAAGTCGCCGAGGCCGGTGCCAGCCTGAAGCGCGAACGGCTTTACCTGGCCACCGGGTTGCTGCTGCCGGTCTGGGACAAGCTTCCCGCCGAGCATGTGCGGGTCAGCCGGATTGCGGCCAGCGATGGCCGCTCGCTGATCGGGCGCGAGGTGCCGGTCGCCTTCGTTGCCGACTTGTGCCTGGCACTCGGTATCGTGGGCGGGCAGGTTCTGCCAGTCGGCGAGGTCGTCACGGCCGTCCTGCAATCCGGTCGCCCACAGGACATCGCCGGACCCGATAACCTCATCCTGAAGCGCAGCCTCGTCAACGGTTCGCAGCGGCTCGAACTTACCGGTTGGTCGGCCCCGCAGCTCGACTGGTACAAGGTGCAAGGCTGCTTCACCGAGATCATCCGCTACAAGACACGGCTCTTCGTGCCGACCGACCAGGCGGAGCAGATCATCGAGCGGCTTGCCGTTCGCTAGTTCGCATGTCGGCGCGCTTGGCTGTTACTCGCAGCCAATCCCGTCATTGTCGCGGTCGAGGTGCCGCCCGTATCCGGGATCGCCCCGCCTGACCCGTGCTGCGGCCGCCGCCCGTGCGGCGGCGCAGTTCGGGAAATAGGTGCTTGATCCAATGCTCCGTTGCGGCGGACTGGCCGGCGCGGCGCCGGATCCGCGATGGCAGTGCCGGGTTCCGGCCTTGCGGTCGTAGTGGCAGCCATCTGCGGCAAGGCCGCCGCCATGCGCCTGAACCGGACCCGCGTTGCCGAGCATGGCAAGCGGGGCCGCGAAGAGCAGGGCGAGCGGCCATGCCTTCATGTCATTTCTTGCAGGTCGTGCAGACGACCGACGATGTGACTGCAACGGGTGCCGCCGACGCCTGGGGAGCAGCGCCTTCACCGGGTACGGCCTGTACCACCGGCTGTGCTTTCAGCACGGAGGGTGCGGCCGGCGCCGCAACGGGCAGGGCCGGTGCAGCCGCTGAGACCGGCAGGTCGATCGCCAGCGGAATGTCGCTCTTCGTATAGGCCATGAGCTCGCGGCCCCTGGGGATCGTCCCGCTCTTGCCGGTAATGAAAGCGGCAAAGACACCGGCCGCGACCACGCCGCCCACAGTTGCGAGCGTATTGCCATCGCCTTCCTGCCGATATTCCCCGGAGACATCGATACGTTGCCCTGCAACTTCGACATATTCGAGTTCGATGTTCATCTTGCCCGACTTGCCGAACGCGCCCTTGTTGGTGAGCCAGGTAATACGGCCAACACCCCGACTGCCCCGCGGGATCACGATGTAGTCGCCGTAGCGTACGTCATGGACGACACTCATGTTGAAGGTGTCGCCTTCGGACCAGCCCTTGCCCTTGGTGGTCACGTCCTGGTTCATCGAGAGCAGGATTTCGGTATTGGCCGGCAGAACCGCGCGCGGTTTCTGCTCGCTGGCGACGGCGACCGGCAGCGGCGTGATGTCCTCGGCCATGGCCGGAGACGCAAGCAGGACAGCCGCGGCAAGCGGCGCAAACAATTTCATGGATATTTCCCCCAAGAGCGATGACGAATCGCAAGATGATGCTAGCCCTAGCCCACTAACGCATGATGAAGACAGGAACATACCGACCCCATGGGACCGAAGCGGCAGATTGCAGGAGCGATTTTCATGTTGCTGGCGCTGACCGTAGTGATGCTCGTGATTGGTGAGGGGTGGATCCCGATGAGGAAGTAAATGCGATGTCGACTGAGCCTGAGCCCAAGAAGAGCTTCGCGCTTCGCATCGAGTTTAGCCTTTTGCTAACCGCATGGATCATATCGCTGGTCTGGATGATGACGAGCCTTGTGAACTGGCTGACCTGAATGCGGCAGGACAATCCGATCCGCAGTCACCGTGTCACGGCCTTCTGCGACTGGCTCGAAACCGTGCCGTTCGGCGAGGAGTTCGACGAGCGGCCCGAATATGCCTTCTTCACCGACCTCACCGAAGACGAGCTGGTTGCCGCCGAGCATGAACTGGTGCGCCGCTATGC
>JAGREL010000391.1 GCA_020446575.1 Novosphingobium sp.
TCGATCTGGTCGGAATGCATGGTCTGGATCGAATCGATCACCAGCAAGCGGGGCGCATCCATTCCTCCAAGCGTCGTGAGAATATCGCGCACCGAGGTTGCCGCTGCGAGCCTGATCGGCGCGCTCGCGAGACCGAGCCGTTCCGCCCGGAGCCGCACTTGCCCGGCTGCTTCCTCGCCGCTTACATAGACGGCTTCGCCGCCGGCATTGGCTACATGCGCCGCCGCCTGCAGCAACAGTGTCGACTTGCCGATGCCCGGATCTCCCCCCATCAGGATCGCCGATCCCGGCACCAGGCCGCCGCCCAGCGCCCGGTCGAATTCAGCCAAGCCTGTAGTGCGCCGCTCGAGCTTCTCACCCGGTGCGTTAAGCGGCTCGAACGATATCCCCTTTCCGCCCGAAGAGAGGTCGTGCCTGGCCGCAAAGACGGACTGCGGCGCTTCCTCGACCAGCGAATTCCACTCGCCGCAATCGGCGCATTGCCCCTGCCAGCGGTGCGAAACGCTTCCGCAGGCCTGGCAGACATATCGGCGCTTGGGTTTTGCCATCAGGTTCTTCTAGGAAGAACATACAGCGAACACAAGAACCAACATATCAATAGAGATTGGAATCGCTTTCTTCAGCGAACTTGTCGAATTGCTCCTCCAGCTCCGGCTGCCTGAGCGCATCCGCATAGATCTTGCCGAAGGAAATGCGCGTCGGCGCGTCCCAGCTTTGTGGATCCCACAACTTGGCGCGCCGGGCCGAGCGTACGCAGTGGAATGCAGCGCGCTCGACCTCAATCCTCATGACAAGCACGGCAGGCTTCCCGCCCGCGGACATTCTTTCGCAGATGTCGGCATCGTCGAGCAAGGTCGCTCGGCCGGAAATGCGCAAGACCTCATCTGTTGCCGGCCGGATCATCGCCAGGCCGACACGCGGGTCCCGGAGAATATTCTGCAGACCGATTGCCAGATGATTGCCGGTCCTTTCGGGAATCAGCAGTGTCCTGTCGTCCACTATCTCCACGAAGCCGGGATGGTCGCCTTTCTGGCTGACCTCGAACCCGTAGTCGCCGAATGTTGCCATCATCAGAAAAGGAGATCGCTGGACAAAGGCGATTCCCTGCTCGCAAATATGGTCGCGGATCTTCGCCGCGCCGCGCGGGCCGTAGTCGGTGATGATCTCGCGCAAGCGTTCTATTGTGGCGATTTGTGCCATCCCGTGCCTCCCCGAAAGTCCGCAGCACGATACTGCCCGCCGGGACGGTGACCATGGCCAGCCATGCAAATGCCGCCTCCACGATGCTGCCCCCGTGATTGATCGCCTTTGCGATAGAGGCTGGCGGTCAGTGCCAAGCTCTGCCATCCCTTGCCCATGCGGCAGAAGGAATTGCGGATCGCGCTCGTCTGCTACGGCGGCATCAGCCTTGCGGTCTACATGCACGGCGTCACCAAGGAGTTGTGGAAGCTTGTCCGGGCGAGCCGTGCCTTCTGGGCGAACGATGACTCGGTCGAAGGGACCGATGCCGTCTACGTCCGGCTGCTGCGCCATCTGGAGGTGCAGCATGGAATGCGCCTGCGGGTCCTTAGCGACATCATTACCGGCGCCAGCGCGGGCGGCATCAACGGCGTATTCCTGGCCCAGGCCATCCATTCGGGCGAGTCGCTCGAACCGCTGACACAGTTGTGGCTCGACCGCGCCGATGTTGACGTGTTGCTCGATCCCAAGGCCCGTCCCTGGTCGAAATTCGCCAAGTTCTGGGCGATGCCGATTGTCTGGTTCCTGCTTACGCGTCCCGGAAACGCCATTTCCGACAGCGTCGCGCCCGAAACCCGGCACGAAGTGCGCAGCAAGCTATCACGTCTGATCCGTTCGCGCTGGTTCGAACCGCCTTTCGACGGACTCGGCTTTTCACGCCTGATCTGCGAAGCACTGACGGCAATGAAGGAGGCCGGTGCCAGCGAGCCGCTGCTTCCGTTCGGCCATCCACTCGACCTTTTCGTTACCGCGACCGATTTCAAGGGCCATCTCGAAACGCTGCGGCTGCACAGCCCGCAGATCGTTCAGGAAAGCGAGCACCGCCTGTCGATCGGCTTTCGCGCGCCGACCCCCGCAAAGGGCGGAGAACCGCTCGCCTCCCCGTTCGAACTCGTCTTCGCCGCGCGGGCGACCGCTAGCTTTCCCGGCGCCTTCCCGGCTTTGCAGCCCAGCGAGATCGACGCGCTTGCCGCCGAACACAAACTCGTATGGGAGTCCCGCGATAAATTCTTCAAACGCATCATACCCGAGCACGTTTCCAGAAGCGAAGTCGAAGGCGTTTCGCTCATCGACGGGTCCGTGTTGGTCAATGCCCCTTTTGTGGATGCCATGACCGTGTTGGCGGATCGGCCGGCTCACCGACAGGTGGACCGGCGCTTCGTCTATATCGATCCCCGACCGGACCGGGTCGGCGGGATCATGCGCAACGACCCGCGCGCTCCCGGCTTTTTCTCGGTCATTTTCGGCTCACTGTCGTCAATCCCGCGCGAGCAGCCGGTGCGCGACAATCTCGAAACTCTGGAACGGCAGTCGCAAGAGATGGCGACATTGCGATCTATCGTCAGGGCGCTTCGCCCGGAGGTCGAGGACAGCGTCGAAAGACTGTTCGGCCGAACCTTGTTTCTGGACCGGCCGACGGTCAAACGGCTTTCCAACTGGCGCGCCAAGGCCCAGCAGGCCGCGGCGCAGCAGGCGGGGTTCGCGTATCGCGGCTACGCGCAGGTCAAGTTTACCGGGATAGTCGACAGGCTGGCAGGACTCATCAGCGGTGCCGCCCCCTCGCTTGACCAGTTTCCGAGGCAATTGATTGCGCAGCATCTGCAAGCCCATCTTGCGGCAAGGGGGCTCGATCGCCTGGCCGCCTCGCGCGGCGGAGCCTCGCAACAGGCGGTTGACTTCTTCCGAGACCACGACCTTGCCTTCCGCATCCGCCGGCTGCGCCTGCTCGCCCGTCGCCTGACGCAGGACTGGGACGGGAGCGAGGATATTCCCGACGCCGCGCGCGACGCCGCCCGAGACGCAGTCTACGGCGCACTCGCGCTCTATATCGACCGGGAAGCCTCGGACTCGCTGGGCAAGGATTTCCCTGAGCTGGCAGCCGGCGTTCTCGAAGATCCGGGCGCCGTGCTCGCGGGAATAGCCGAGCGGCGCCAGCTTCGCGAAACCGATTTGCTGGTCGATACCATGCTGGCTTCCGCCATGGCGAAAATGCCTCCGGCCCTGCGCCGCCATACCTTGCTGAGCTATCTGGGCTTTCCCTTTTATGACACGATCACCCTGCCGTTGCTGCGCGGTGAGGAACACACGGAATTCGACGCGGTAAAGGTCGATCGCATCTCGCCCGACGATGCGCGCTCGATCAGGGCGGGCGGCACGCACGATACGTTGCGCGGCGTCGAGTTCTACAATTTCGGGGCTTTCTTCAGCCGCGCCTATCGCGAAAACGACTATCTCTGGGGGCGGCTGCACGGAGTCGAACGGATGATCGACCTCGTCGCCTCCACTCTGCCCGACAATGCGGCCATGGACGCGGACGAATTGCAGGCCTTCAAGCGCGAGGCTTTCCTCGCTGTACTCGACGAGGAGGAAGGGCGGCTCACCTCCGATCCCGCGCTGATCGCCGGGATTCGCAAGGAAGTGCTGGCTTCAAGATAGGCGCTGCCGCGAGGCGACGAGGCAGGAACCGGCCTATTCGGTCAGGTCGCTCCAGGCGTCCTTCATTTTCTCGAAGAAACCCTTGGATTGCGGGCACTCGTCGCCGGTTTCCGTTTCCTGCAATTCACGCAGCAATTCCTTCTGCCGGGCAGTCAGTTTGGTCGGGGTCTCCACCGCGATCTCGATGACGAGGTCGCCCCTGCCCTTGCCCTGCAGAACCGGCATGCCAGCGCCGCGCTTTCTGAGCTGCTTGCCCGACTGGATCCCGGCCGGGATATCGATCTTGTGATGCGCGCCTTCGAGGCCTGGAATATCGATTTCGCCGCCGAGTGCAGCAGTCGTGAAAGTGATCGGCACACGCGTGAACAGGGTCGTTCCGTCGCGCTCGAACACAGGGTGGCGCCGGACATGGATGAAAATGTAGAGATCGCCGGGGGGCGCGCCGAAAGGACCGGCCTCGCCCTTGCCGCTCAGGCGGATGCGCGTACCGGAATCGACGCCCGGCGGGACGTTGATATCCAGTGTCTGAGGGCGGTCGACGCGGCCTTCGCCGCGGCAGGACCGGCAGGGTTGCTCGATCACCTCGCCCCGGCCATGGCAAGTCGGGCAAGTTCGCTCGACCATGAAGAAGCCCTGCTGTGAACGGACCTTGCCGTGCCCGCCGCACAGCGTGCAAGCGCGCGTGCCGGTGCCCGGTTCGGCTCCCGAACCGCCGCAGGGGTCGCAGGTTTGGGAAACCTCAACCTCGATCTTGGCCTGCTTGCCGATGAACGCCTCGTCGAGGCCAATTTCCATGTCGTAGCGCAGATCCGCACCACGGCGCGGTTGCTGCCGGCCTCCTCCGGCACCGAAAGCACTGCCGAAGATCGATTCGAAGATGTCGCCAAGATCGGTGAAACCGGCGCCTGCACCGGCACCCGCTCCGCCGTTTTCGAATGCGGCATGGCCGAAGCGATCGTATGCGGCCCGCTTCTGCGGGTCCTTCAGGCAGTCATAGGCCTGGCTGATCGCCTTGAACTTGGCTTCGGATTCGGAGCAACCCGGATTCTTGTCCGGATGGTAGCGCATGGCAAGCTTGCGGTAGGCGGACTTGATCGTCTTGTCGTCCGCGTCCCGCTCAACTTCCAGAAGCTCGTAAAAGTCGGCCTCGAATGCCATTAAAAAGCCCTCTTCCCATCAGGGAAAAGGGATGCCGAAGGGGCCGTTCCGAGTGCCGCCATCGCTGCAATTCCCCCATTCCCCAGTCCTCTCCCTCCGAGCCGCGAATAGGAGCGGCCCGCAAGGAGAGGAGGGATTCTCAGCATCAGCTCTTGTTGTCGTCCACTTCCGAAAACTCGGCGTCGACGACATCTTCATCGCCGCTGGCGGCTTCTTCACCACCTTCGCCTCCCGGAGAAGCAGCAGCGGCCTGTTCCTTCTCGTAGATCGACTGGCCCATCTTCATGGCCTTTTCGGTAAGGGCCTGGGCCTTGGCGTTGATCTGCTCAACATCGTCGCCTTCCAGCGCCGTCTTGGTCTCGGCGATGGCGGCTTCGACTTCGGCCTTGAGATCGGCGTCGATCTTGTCGCCATGCTCCTCGATCTGCTGTTCGGTGGCATGGACAAGACTGTCGGCCTGGTTTCGGGCTTCAGCAGCCTCGCGTCGCTTCTTGTCTTCCTCGGCGAACTTCTCGGCGTCCTGGACCATCTGGTCGATGTCGGTTTCGGACAGGCCGCCGGATGCCTGGATGCGGATCTGCTG
>JAGREL010000009.1 GCA_020446575.1 Novosphingobium sp.
AGTACGCCAAGCATCTCTATGTCATCCAGCGCACGCCTTCGGGCGTCGACAAGCGGCCCAATCCGCCGACCGATCCCGAATGGGCCGCAAGCCTCAAGCCCGGATGGCAGGAAGAACGCAGGGAAAACTTCCTGCGCGCGGCCAACGAAACCTTGTCTCGGGAAGAGCTCGACCTGATCTGCGACTTCTGGACCGAGATCAACCGCAACCTGAACGCGGAGCGGGAGGCCCAGGGCTGGCCGGACCTTTCGATGGAAGAATTCCTGGCGCGGCGCGAAGTGATGGACTTCCGCGTGATGGAACGCATTCGCCGCCGCGTCGATACGATCATCGAGGACAAGGAAACGGCGGAATCGCTCAAGCCCTGGTACCGCTTCATGTGCAAGCGTCCGCTTTCGAACAATGAATATTACGATACCTTCAACCGTCCCAACGTCACGCTGATCGACGTATCGGACACCGCCGGTCTCGAGGCGATGACCGAGACGGGTTTCCTGCACAAGGGCACAGAGTACGACGTCGATTGCATGGTCTTCGCCAGCGGTTTCGAAGTCACCAGCGACCTGAAGCGCCGCTGGGGCATCGAGACGATCGAGGGGCGCAACGGCGTTTCGATCTACGACCACTGGGCGGACGGACCGCTCTCACTCCACGGCGCGATGACGCACAATTTCCCGAACATGTTCTACACCGGCTACGTTCAGGGCGGGCTCAACGGCACGACAACGCTGCAGTTCAGCGCGCAGGGCTATCACGCCGCCTATATCATCGCCACGGCGCTGGAGCGCGGCATCAAGGCGGTGGAGCCGACGCAGGAAGGCCAGGACGCCTATGTGAAGGAGTTCCGCGAGAAGGAACTCGATCTGTCCGTGGTCCTCAACGAATGCACGCCCAGCTACTTCACCAACGAAGGCGAGAAGGAAGCGAAGTGGTTCCTGTTCCGCGGCTGGGGGCCGGGCTGGCACGACTTCCAGAATATGCTGCAGGACTGGCGCGACGAGGGCAGCATGCAGGGTATGCGGCTGGACAGCTGACCGTGTCTGAAGACCGGGAGGGACGGGCATGCTGATCAGGCTCGGAAACCGCCGCGTCTGCTACGACCTGCTGGGCCCCGGGGACGGCCCGGTCCTGTGCATGGCGCACACGCTTTCGTCGGACAGCGGCGTCTGGTCGGAACAGGTCCCACCGCTGCTGGCGAACGGATGGCGCGTGTTGCGGATCGATATGCGCGGACACGGCGGCAGCGATCCGGCCGACGACAACTATTCGATGTCGGAGCTGGCCGCGGACGTGATCGCGGTGCTCGACTTCCACGGGTTCGACAAGGTTCATTTCGCCGGCGTCTCGATCGGCGGGATGATCGGCCAGGTCCTCGGGATCGAGCATCCCGGCAGGATCCTCTCGCTGATGCTGTGCGGCACGTCGCCCCAGGCTGTTCCGGGCGGCCAGGCGATGTGGGACGCGCGCTTCGAGGCGATCCGCAAAGCGAATTCCGTCGAGCCGATCGCCGACGACACGATGGTGCGCTGGTTCACCGATGCATTCAGGCCGCGCCGCCCCGACCGCTGGCAGCAGATCCGCAACACCGTCGCCAACACCACTCCGCAAGGTTATTGCGGCGGGGCTGAGGCGATCATCGCGTTCGACGTGCGCGACAGGCTGCCACAGGTGAAAGCGCCGACGCTGGTGGTGTGCGGCGACGACGATCCGGGTACGCCGCCAGAAGGAAACAGGCTCATTGCCGAACTGATCCCCGGCGCGCGCTATCGCGAGATCGCCGATGCCCGCCATATCCCGATGATGGAGCATCCGGAGACTTTCAATGCCATCATGTTGGATTGGCTTTCCGCGCAATTGTAAGGTGGGCGGACAGCGGCTCTGGAGTGCAGCCTGTGCTTGACAGACAGCGGGCCCGCTAACGTTCTGACGAACATCTGCGAAGATGGGGACTGGATCCGGCGCAGGCCGGGCAAGGGAGAGGAAAATGGAAGATCTTGCGGTGGGCGCATTCGAGAAGGTCGCCTCGGGAATCTACCTCGAGGGTCTGGCAGTCGACTACAAGCGCGACGTCATCTGGTACAGCGACGTCATCAAGGGCGGCATCCACGGAGTCACACCGGAAGGCAAGCCCGTCACTTCGTTCAACGAGAGCCGGATGTGGACCGGCGGAGTGATGATGAACGCCGACGGATCGGTGCTGTCGACCGGCGAGCACGGCATCATGTGGAACAATCCGGACAGCGGCAAGGCAGGCTGGCTGATCGAGGAGCTGGAAGGCAAGCCGATCAACGGCATCAACGAGATGTGGCCGGACGGCACCGGCGGTATCTTCTTCGGCACCAACGACATCGAAAGGATCATCGAGGGCCAGGATACAAGGCCGACCGCGATCTACCGGCTGACGACAGAGGGCGAGGCTATCAAGCTCGCGGATGGGCTGCGCTTCACCAACGGCATCGGCTATGATCCGGAGCGGAGGCGGTTCTACTGCAACAGCACTTTCGACAGCACCCGGGCGTTCGACGTCGGCGCAGACCTGTCTCTTTCCAACCAGAGTGTCTTTCTCGACAAGGAAGACTGCGACGGCATGACGCTGGATGCCGAGGGCAATGTGTGGATTACCGGCTTCCGGTCCAATTTCCTCACGCGCGTCCGGCCGGACGGCACGGAACTGCCCCGGGTGGAAACACCCGCCGGTTCGATCACGCAGGTCCGCTTCGGCGGCCCCGACATGATGGACTACTACATCAATTCCGTTCCGGCGGACGGCGGCGATACGCTCAAGGAAGGCGGCGAGCTTACTTCCGAGAACTCCTTCCTGTTTCGCGGCCGCTCGGAAGTGCCGGGCATGGTCATCGAACCCGCGCGCTTCACGCTCGGCTAGGCCTGCTACCGTTAGCAGGGCGATCAATCCCGATTATGGAAAAGCGGCCGCGCGAACGACGCGAACGGGCCTATGAGCAGCTGGACTGGCCGCCGCTGCCGGTAACGCCCGGCGTCAGGTTCCGGTCGTCCCTGACAATGAACGCGGCTTCCTGCTTGAACTGCACGTCGCCCACGAACATGTCGCCGAAAATCCCGGAATAATTGTAATAGACTTCGGCAAACATCACCGCCGAACCGCTTGGCGCGGTGATCCTCCGGCCTTCCTGGCCCATGCCTTCGGCGACCACGTCGCCTTCCTCTCCGTATTCTGAATCCTCATCCAGATCGCCCTGGCAGCGCTGCCAGTGGATATATTGCTCGTCGGTATCGCTATCTACCTCAAGGCTGCTCAGAACAATCCGGCCGTTGTCTTCGAAACTGATACCCGATCCCTGCTCGATAGCCCCAGTCATGACGGAGTCGATGTCCGTCTCGGTGACCGTCGGAGTCACGCTGCTGTTGTCAGTCTGGCCGAGCCGCGAGGCATTGTCCGCGATCGAATTGGCCATCTGGCTGACTTCCATGTTGACGGTCGCCATATAGGCAAGCTCGGTTCCGTACATGCCGAGCACGATGAATACCGGCAGGGCGACCGCGAATTCGATCAGCGCCACGCCGGACTTGTCTCCGCGCAGCCGCCTGAGCCGGCCGAGGCGCGACCCGCGGGACCCCTGGCGGCGGTAAGGCGCTTCATGCACGCTGGTTTGTTCGATCAGTCGCATGCGCCCGCATCCGATCCGTAATCATTCTGGTCCGCGAAGGGCTGGTTCTTCTTGACCGCCGTCGCGCTGAGTGTCCGCTGGTCTTCCTGTTCCATGAAAGGCACTTTGAAGACCGGCTGGTAGTCAACCGTCACGGTGTAAAGCACTACGTCGTTCGCGCCGCCGTTGCCGGACTTGCCGACATCCGCATCCCAGACGCCGTTGCGGTTCTCGTCCGTGAAAGTCTCGCCGTCATTGCAGGTGCCGCTGTCGTCCAGATCATTCCAGGCTTCCGGCCGGCCGATATCGGCGAAATCGAAATAGCTTACCCGGCTGCTCGTCACGGTCGCGTTCGGAAGGATCGGCAAGATGATATCCTCGACCTTCTGATCGGCTTCGTCGGTATTTGCCGTTTCGAGCGAAGAGGTTCTCGCAGCCTCCTGTACGGCGCCATGCAGCACAGCGCGGCCATAGACCATCTGACCGAGGTCGAAGGTGCCGAGCAGCAGGAGCAGGAAAACCGGCGCGAGTATCGCGAACTCGATGATTGCGTTGCCTTCGCGGTCGGCAGCGATCCTCCCCGGCAAATTTCGCAGCGATCCGTCCAGACCGGCGCGCTGCAAACTGCGGCCCGGCATCATTGGATCAGCCTCAGTTCGCCGACCTGATTGGCGATTTCCTGAAACGCGGAGTTCAGCTGGCTGGAGGACGAAGCGGTATAGCTGCTGCTTGACGACGCACAGGTCTGCAGATTGCTCGTAAGCGACGTGCCGAAGGCGATCACCCAAACCCGGATGCCCTTGGCCTTCGCGGCCGCGCAAACCGCGAGGAAGCGCGACGAATGCCTGCTGGCTTCATCACCGCCGCAGTTACTGCCGCCGTCGTCCGTCACGCGCCGGTCGTGATATTCGATCCCGTAGGCGGACAGCGTGGTGTTTTTCGGACACATCTCGCCATCGGTCATGAAGATGATGTGCCGAGACACTTCGCCGCCATTGGGCGGATCCGCGTTCACATTGTCGGCGAAGATACCGTCGGGGGAGCTGAGCCGCGCGCCCCAGATCATGCCGAGATCGTGATAGGTGTTGCCGCTCGGGGAAAGGGAATCCGCGTAGTTGTCGAACTCGGTTTCGGTCATCTCGGCAAGGAGCTGGGCCTGGTGCGGACAGACCGAAGATACGTCGTCGCCGTAGTCGCTGACTGTCACATTGGTCCAGTTACCGTACTGATCCTCGCGGTTGTACGCGATGTTCTGCCACAGCGGCGCCCACTTGGTCGCGTCGTTGCCAAGATCGGGCGCTGTATCGATGTCAAGATCGTCGGCGCCGCTGGGCGTGATCCCGAGCAGGGTCGAGAAGGAGAAGGTCGGTTCGGACACCGTCTGGCGTTCCTCGATGCAGCCGTTCCAAGTCGAGGTTTCCGACGAGCCGTTGTGGCCCGTATACGTGCTCACCGAAGCGAATGTCTTGAACGTACTGGTATCATAGGTGACTTGCTTGTATTCCCAGTGATCAAAATCACCAGGAGGCGTATTGGAATACACCGGATCGCTGGTTGTCTCCGTATATTCTATATAGTCCCTATAATAAATTCTGTACTTCGGCCTCCATTTTCCACTACTATAACTGCAGTAGTAATCGAGCCTTCTCTGGCGCTGTTCAATACTGTCCGTTTCAACTTGCTGTCCGTCGCCGTTGATATCCGTATCGGTGTCGGTATCCGCCGAGCCGTAGTCTTCCCAATCCGTATCGGAGGGCACATTGGACTCGCACGAGCTCTGCGAGTTGTATTTGCTGTGCCCATAGTTGTTGTTGCCAGCATACCACTCGTCGGTGTAGTAGCTCCCTTCCGTTACCACCGGATTGACCCATGTCACGAAGATCGCCTGGCGCGACTGATAGTCATGGGTATCGGCCAGATAGCCCGGATTCTCATCGTAGATCAGCTGCCCGACATTGATCGACTGGCTGTAGGGCACGAAACCGTAACGAATGCGAGAGTTGGTGCCGTTCGTCGCGGCCGACAGCGTATCGTAGAAGTTCTTCATCGCCGCCCGAAGATCTTGCATCCTCGAAGTTTCGCCATAGCCGACGCTCGAACCGTCCGCCGCATTGCCCATCGACCCGGTGGTATCGAGGATCATGACGACATCGCTGTTGCCCACGCCCATCGACGCGGAACAGTTCACGGCGAGATCGAATTGGTCGAAGCCGAAAATCCGCATCACCGCTGAATCGAGCGTCGTGTCCGCGACGCCGTTTATGGTCTTTCCGTTATCGGGCGAGGTGGCCTCAAAACTGGTGTCGTGCGATTCCTGGGAAGCTTCATCGAAATTGGTTTCGAAATAAGCGTCGGCCTGGGCCTCAGCGGTACTGTCGAAACCGTTGGTCGAAACGTTCTTGCGCCCGGCCAGCACGCCGGCATCGCAAGCGGCCTGCAAGCGGTTTTCCACGCGGTAGGCTCGGCTCATGTCGATCCCGCCGCCGACCAGAGCCGCCGAGACAAGGATTCCGACAGCAGCCATCGGCAACACGTTAGCTGCCTGGGAGTGCACGATCGTGCCGAGAAAGTTCTTCGGTTCAGCCATGTTCCAGCCCCACATTGGCGTCCACCACCACACGCCGGGTAGATATCGAGCAGGTGTACCCGGCGAACTCTTAAGAATGTGCTAATTCCGCGCCCCGCGCTCGCCACACCGGGAAGGGCTGAAAGCCGCTGAAATGCGGGACTTCAGCGGTCTTCACGACGGGTTTTCAGGACGAATTCTGGTTAGCGTGCGGTTTACCGGTCAACCGTATCCCGACGGAGTTCCGACAAGGCCTCGAGAGCTTCCCAGGGCTCCGCAAGAATGACGATCAGATCGCCGGGCAACGCCTGCTCGAACATCTTGCGGAAGATCTCCGGACGGCGGGCCTCGCAGACCATGCGACTTTCGCCAACTCCGCTTGTATGCAGAGCCTGCCTGCACGCGTCGAGCATCAGCGCCACTGGATCGTCGCTCCCGTAGTCCCCGCCCTCCCGGGTCCGTCTTTCGTCGCAACCGAGCACGAATGAGTCGAAAGTGCGCGCCATCTGCGGCGCAAGTTCCTGAAAGTGAGACTTGTGGCGATTGCCGAGTTTCAGATTGAGCAGCCGCCGTTTCCCTTCCGCCGGCAAACCCGCAACGAAAGTGAAGAGTTCGCGCGCGCTATCGGGATTATGCGCGTAGTCGAGCAGCACCTGAAATGGCTGGCCGTCTATGAAGTTATACCGGCCCGGATTGTCATCAAACGAATTTTCGAAGGCGGCAAGCGCCTCGCGGATGGTTTTGGGCTCAAGGCCCTGCGCCCACGCGATTGCCGCCGCGAACATGGCGTTGCAGACGTTGAATCGCAGCACGCCGTTCAGGCTCGACGGAATTTGCGACACGGGCATCAGCGGGATCGTCTCCCCTCCCCGCGCCAGGGCTATCCAGCTTTCGCCTTCGTACTCCTGAAGAAAGACGCCCTCGCCGCCGGCAGCAAGATGCTCGCGCAGCGCCGGCGTCGCCGGGTCCCGCGCAACCAGCAAGTGCCGCGGACAACCCGCCAGCTGGCGAACCGCAAGACAGCGCGAGTCCTCGGCATTGACCACCACTGCCGATCGCGCCCGGCGCAGCACTTCGGCCTTCAGCCGGGCCATGTCGTCGAGCGAGGCTATCCCGTCGACACCGATGTGATCGTCCTGAACGTTCAGCAGGGCTCCGACATCGTGCTGGTCGAAAGGATGGCCAAGATAGAGAATCCCCTGCCTCGGCTGTTCGACGATCGCGCTTTCGACGGCAGGGTCGTGCATCAGAATTCGGGCACCCGGCGCACCTGCCATATTCTTGGTGCTGGCCAGGTCATTGCCTACCAGCAGGCCCTGCGTGGTGCACACTCCCGCGGTCTTGCCGGCGGCCATCCAGATGCGGTGAAGCATCCGGGCCGTGGTCGACTTGCCATTCGTGCCGGTAATCACCGCCGTCGGGATACGCGTGGACTGCCCATGGGCAAGCCAGTCGACGATCTCGCCTTCGATATCCCGCTCGGGCGCGCCCAGCCAGTGAACCCGCAGAGTCGGCTGCGCGTTCACCTCGCAGATCGCGCCGCCGACTTCGCGCCACGACCTGTCGATATCCGGACAGATGAAGTCCACACCGGCAATGTCCAGTCCGACGATCCGGGCTGCCCGTATCGCCAGCGCGCGGTTGTCCGGATGGACCCGGTCGCTCACGTCCTCGGCCGTGCCTCCCGTGCTGATGTTGGCGATGCGCCGCAAGCGGACGACACGGCCGGGCGCCGGCACGCTTTCCGGCGTCAGCTCCTGGTCCTCGAGGCATTGCATCGCTTCCCTGTCGAGATCGATGCGAACCAGCATGCTGCGCTTGCCCGCCCCGCGGCTTGGATTCGAATTCAGCTCTTCGAGAAGCTGGGCAACCGTCTTTGTCCCGTCGCCGGTCACGCCGCCCGGAGTCCGCTTCGTCACCGCCAGCAGGCGTCCGCCGACCACCAGCATCCGGTGATCGTCGCCAGCGATGTGGCGCTCGACGACGACCGCGCGAGGGCTGTGCCGTTCGGCGGTTTCGAAAGCGCTGCGCAGCTGTTCGGGATTGCCGATGTCGGCGGCGACTCCCTTCCCGCCGTCCTGGTTGGCCGGCTTCAAGACGACCGGCCAGCCGATTCCCTCGGCCACTTCGAGCGCCTGCTCGACCGTCGCAACCATCGCCGAGGCCGGGACCGGCAGGCGCGCATCCGCCAGCAATCGGTTCGTCTGATACTTGAGCCGGGCGATTCCAACCGCCATGGAACTCGTCGCATCGGTAATCGTGCTGTTCAAGCGCCGTGCC
Source organism: Novosphingobium sp. (assembly GCA_020446575.1). GTDB lineage: Bacteria > Pseudomonadota > Alphaproteobacteria > Sphingomonadales > Sphingomonadaceae > Novosphingobium. The sequence continues at coordinate 8,473 of JAGREL010000009.1, forward strand.
TGCGCACCCCAGCCGATCTGCACGAAACCGCGCGACAGGCTGACGGGATGGTCCTTGCGGCAAGCCGCCATCGCCAGGCGGTAACCGACAGGCGACAGACCGCCGGCTCGCACCTGTTCGATCCGCTCGGCAATTTGCCGGCACGCCTCTTCCGGTGAGCCGCCCTCATCATCACTGCCGGCCAGCGCGAGCAGCCGCAGCGTAAGCTCTACCAGTGCGCGCAAGGCCGGTTCGCGCCACCAACCGGCCGCAAGGGTCAATCGTCCCGGTACCGCCTCGAGAATTTCGCCGGAAAGCACCGGCTCCCGCGCCCAGCGCTGCAGAAGCAGGAGCAGACCCAGAACGCGATTGCCCAGCGCCCGGGGCCAGATCTCCTCGAAGGGCCCTTCGGGATCGGCCGCGCAAGCACCCTGCGGCCATCGCAGCCCATCCGCCTCGGAGGGTTGAACTTCGGCCAGCAGCGAGCGCATGGCTTCATCGAAACGTTCGAGGTCGGGAATCGTCCCGTCGTAGGAGAGCGCCAGGGCCGCGGTTTTCTCCCGGAGACGAAATCTGGCACCGGCCAGCACTTTCAGGGATGCGACCCGAAACTTGCCGATGGCTGGTTGCATCATTCTCTCCGGCGGCATGGCAATCGCGCCCACGGCTTTGCGTGCATAGGTGCCCGTAGGAATTCAGCCGGCTATTGTCGATGGCGAGCTTGCCGGATCACTTGACCCAAGTGTGCAATTACGCTGGTTTCGGCAAGGTCGGCAATGCCGGGGAAGAGGAGAAGGGCATTGGATCAGCTACGCTTTGAGGGCCGCACGGCCATCGTCACCGGTGCGGGAGGCAATCCCGGCCTGGGGCGTGCCTATGCGCTGCTCCTGGCCCAACGCGGGGCCAACGTGGTGGTCAACGACATCGGCACGGTTCCCGAAGTGCCCGCCTACGAGGGCGTCGCCTCGCCCGCAGCCGTTGCGGAAGAAATCCGTGCGCTCGGCGGCAAGGCAGTCGCAGACGGCAACGATATTTCGACAGAGGCCGGTGCCGAAGCGCTGATTGCCACCGCTGTCGATAGCTTCGGCGGCGTCGACATCCTCGTGAACAATGCCGTGCTGTGCATCATGGCGCCGTTCGACGTGATGACCTCGCGCCACTTGCAGCGCATCATCGACACGAACCTGATGGGCCCGGTCTGGGCGAGCCGTGCTGCCTGGCCACACATGAAAGCGAAGTCCTATGGCCGGATCGTCAATGTCGGCGCTGCGATATTCGGCGGTAACATGCTGATGAGCGCATACGGCATCAGCAAGGGCGGGCTTTTCGTGCTTTCCCAGGCGCTGGCCGTGGAAGGCGAAGCGCATGGCATCAAGGCCAACACGGTCAACCCGATCGGCTATTCACGCATGGTGCCCGCCCTGCAGCAGGACGGCGCGAGCCTACTGCAGCTCATTCGCGACAATTTCCCGCCCGAAGCCACTGCTCCGCTGGTGGCCTACCTCGCGCACGAGGATTGCCCCGTCAGCGGCGATTGCTTCGACACGGCCGGCGGCAAGGTGAGCCGGACGGTCGTGGCCCGCAATCAGGGCTTTACCGACACCGCCCACACGATCGAAACGCTCGCCGAGCGCTGGCAGGAAGTGATGGCGACGGACGATCTGACAGTCATCGAGAAGATCGCCCTCGCTGCCGATCAGTCGGAGGTGCGGCCCTACAGCGAGTACGCCGAGGGCTGAGACCTGCACGCAGGCAGCGGAGTGTCGTTCGGATTCCGTCTTGCTTCCCCTTCGTCATTCCTGGGCAATGACTCTTTGATTGCCGTCCGGCGCGGAAATCAGCCAGGAGCGGTCCAGCGCGGATACCGACGGGCAGCCCATCAGCATAAGGTCGCGATGGAGCTCCTCGCGGAAAGTCTCGATCACCGAGCGCACCCCGTCTTCTCCGCTCGCGGCGAGCCCGTAAAGGAAGGGGCGGCCGATGAATACGGCCCTGGCACCCAGCGCGACCGCCGTGATCACATCGGTGCCGCGCCTTACGCCGCCGTCGAGGAAGACTTCGGCCCGATCGCCGATCCGTTCGACAATCGCGGGAAGTGCGTTGACGGACGGAACGCAGCGGTCGAGCTGGCGCCCGCCGTGGTTGGAAACGACGACACCGTCGGCGCCGATCTCATCCACTGCATGAGCCGCATCCTCCGGATCGAGAATACCCTTGATATACAGCGGGCCCTTCCAGCGCTCGCGCATCCAGCGCACGTCGTCCCAGCTCAGGTCGCTTTGCAGCAGCTTGAGCAGGGCTCCCTTGGAAGCTTCCGCCTGGGCCAGCCCCCCGCCGAGACCGGATGATTGTGCCGCGGCCTCGGCCGCCGCTTTCGCTTCGTCGAGAAAGTGGATCGCGGCGTTGCGTTTGTAGCGAAGCGCTTCGTAGACCCATTTCCAGTGGCGCAGCATATGCAGCGCCCGGCCCGGCGTGACGGTCCAGGGAAGCGTGAAATTCCAGCGCCGCTCGCCCTCGCGGTTACCGACCGCCGGAACGTCCACCGTCACGAACAGCGCCGTGTAGCCGGCGGCACGGGCCCGGTCGATCAGCAGGCCGATACGCTCGCGCCCGCCCATCGGATAGAGCTGAAACCAGTGGTTCTCCTGCGTCGCCTCGGCAAGTTCCTCCAGCCGGTAGCTGGACGCCGTGCTCAGCGCCAGCCGGGTGCCGCAGCTTTCCGCCGCGCGCGCGGCGGCGGGTTCTCCGGTCCAGTGCGCAAGCCCCGCCGCCCCGATCGGCGCGAGGGCCAGCGGCATCGAGATGGGCGTGCCGGCGACGATCGTCGCAAGGTCCGGCGCGTTGACGCCGGTCGCGCTGCGCATCCGCAAACGCCAGCGCCGGAAGGAGGAGACATTCTGCGACACCGTGACCATGTCGTCGGCACCGCCGTCGATATAACTCCAGGCGACGTCCGGCACCTTTCGCCGGGCCTTCTCGCGCCACTCGGCAACATTGAGCGGCGGAACGCCGGTGTTCAGGCGAAATCGGAAGGCACCCATCTGCATCCCTATCCTTCCAGCCGCTCGATCCAGACCGAAGTCGGGCCACGCAGGCTGAAATTCCCGAACGTCAAAGGCCGGGCGATCCGGTATTCGGGCAGCCGGTCGAGGATGGCCGAAGCCACCTCGAAGGCTTCCATGCGCGCCAGCGTCGCGCCCAGGCAGCTGTGCAGGCCAAAACCGAAAGCGAGATGCGGCTTCGGCTCCCGCTGGATGTCGAACGCGTCAGGCGTCTCGTAGCGTTCCGGATCCCGTCCGGCGGCACCAAGCAAAAGGACCACTTCGGCGCCGACCGGCAGCTCCTGGCCGAAAACCGAGGCCCCCGCCTGCTTCACGCCGCGGGGCAACACCTGCGTCACGCCCTGCCAGCGCAGCACTTCCTCGAGCGCTGCAGGCAAAAGCATGCGGTCTTCCCGCAGCGCACGCCGCTCGTCCGGGTACTCGCCCAGAGTCACCAGAATATGGCCGAGCCAATTGCTCGTGGTCTCGTTCCCGGCAAACAGCAATTGGCGGATATTGACCATCATCGCCTGTTCGGAGATGCGCCCGCCGATCTCGGATTGCGCAATCCGGCTGATGAGATCATCGCCGGGATTGGTCCGCCGATAGCGGATCTGTCCGATCAGGTAGGCGGCCAGGTCCTCCTTGGCCTTTTCCGACGCCAGCCAATAGGGACAGTTTTCGTAATCGATGGGAAGGCCGCCGGCAGTCGCGTTCGCCATATGGTCGGCCCATTCGATGACGGTCGGGATCATGTCGTCGGCAACGCCCATCATATGGGCGATGACATAGGCCGGCAGCGGACGGCACAGGGCGGGCACGATGTCGACCTGCCCGTCTTCGCGCAGCTTCGCTTCCACCGCATCCAGCATTGCGCCCACGACCTTGCGGACCACGGGAACCAGCGCATCGACGCCACTCTTGCCGAATGCGGAAACCCAGACATTGCGCAGCGCATTGTGCGTCGTGCGCTCGTCGGTCGAGATGAAGGCTTCCTCACCGAACAGCGAAGCGATCAGCCCTTCCTGACCGATCGCGTCCGGCTGGTTCATGATCTGGCGGCAGACCCGGTCGTGAGCAGTCATCCAGTAGCCCTGCTCGTTCCATACGATCGGCCCCGCCTCGCGAATGCGGGCGAGCACCGGCCAGGGATCGGGCAAGATCGCCGGGTCGTACAGATCGATGTCCAGGCTGGGATAATCGGCCACCGCGGATCGGCTCACCCCTTGCCGGCCCCACCGACGTCCAGCGCCCGCAGGTCCTGCACTTCCTGAGCGGCCGCGCGCTTCAGGAACAGCGAGTCCGCTCCGGATGACAGGAAGCGAACTCCGCGCCTTAGCAGCTCTGCCGCATTGGCCATTCCCAACGCCACCGACGCGCAGATCAGCCCCTTTTCCCGGCAAACGTCGCCCACCCGTTCGATGGCGTCCAGTACCGGCTCCGGCATTTCCAGCGAGAGGCCGAAGCCCATGCTCAGGGCCAGATCCACCGGCCCGACCAGCAGGCCGTCAAGCCCCGGCGTCGCAGCGATCGCATCGAGATTTTCCAGCGCCTCGACGGTCTCGATCATCACCAGGCACAGCGGATCTTCGGATTGGCCGTCAGCCGAATAGTAATTTCGCACCGGACCGAAGCTGCGGATTCCCCGTGGCGGGTAGCGCAACACCTGCACGGCGGCGAGAGCATCCTGCGGCGTGTTGACCATCGGCACCACCACGCCCGCCGCACCGAGATCGGTCGCGCGCATGATCAGAGCCGGATCGAGCCAGGGGACCCGCACCAGCGCAGGCGTGCCGGTCAGGTCCAGCGCCTGGAACAGCGGCAACAGCTGGGCTTCCGACAGGCCGCCATGCTGGTTGTCGATGATGACCCAGTCGAAGCCCGACTGGCCGACCATTTCGGCCGAGTGCGAGCTTCCGATTGCCAGCCAGCATCCGAAGGTGACGCCGGATTCTTTCAGCTTTGCGCGTATCGGGATCATGGCCTTGCCTCTTTGTCAGCCGGGAAAGAGCGGATCGGGCCGACCGATGAAGCCGGGCTCGAAGCAGAACAGCCCGCCATCGAGCGGATTGTCCGACGCGTGGTCCAGCGTCTGCGCGGTGGAGGTGATGAAGATCTTGCGCATGTCCCTGCCGCCGAACGAAACCTTGGTTGGGTTGCCGAAGGGAAGGTTCACCTCGATGTCCGGCGTGCCGTCTGGAAGGTAGCGCCGCAGTTTGCCGACATAGACCAGCGGGCACCAGTACGCGCCTTCGGTGTCGACCGCAGCGCCATCGACGAAGCCTTCGTTCTCGTCAAGCTCGAAGAAAGTCTGGCGCGGGCCAAGCTTGCCCGTTGCCGGATCGACCTCATATCTGTCGCAGCGCTGAGTTGTGGAATCCGAGAAATAGAGCGTTCGCCCGTCGGGGCTGAACGCCAGCCCGTTGGCGCAGGAAATCCCGTCGAACTCCTGGATCAGCTCGTTGCCTTCGAGACGGAACATGGCGCCGCCGCCGGGGAAAGCACTTCCCGCGCCGACCGTCTGGTTCATGCTGCCGACCCAGAAACGACCGGTCGGATCGCACACGCATTCGTGCAGAGCCACGGGGTCGGACAACGGCGACTTGACCCGCAGGGCCAACTGTCCGGTCGCGAAATCGAAATCGTAAAGCCCGCTTGCCAGCACCACCAAAGCCCCGCCCTTTTCCTTGAGCACGAGGCCACCGATGCGCTCTGGCATGGGCCAACGCCGGATATCGCCGCTTGCCCAATCCCAGCGCAGGATCTCGGGATCGTCCTCGACATTGATCCAGTAAAGCGCGTTTTCGCGAACCGACCAGACCGGCGTTTCGCCCAGCGCATTCCTGATCTCGCCGACGCGTTCGACTTCCGGCGTCATGCTGCGCATTCGCTAACCTCTCCCCTATCGCCCTAGCCGATGACGACCGGCAGGCTGTTCCATCCCCATTGAAAGCTGGACGGAAGCCGCACGGCCTTGTCCAGATCGAAACTGTAGTTCCCGACGCGGCGCAGAAAGGCTTCGACCATGATCCGCAGCTCCAGCCGCGCAAGGTGTATGCCGATGCAATAGTGCTGGCCGGTCCCGAAGGACAGGACCCGCTTGATCCTGCGGTTCCAGATGAACTCGTCCGGCCGGTCGAATTCGGCCTCGTCGCGCGCGGCCGAGCCGAACAGGACGATTACGCGCTGGCCTTTCCGGATGTCCGCTCCCGCCACCGACACATCCTTGTGCGCGGTACGAGCGAACCACTGCGCCGGCGCGCAGAAGCGGATCATTTCCTCCACCGCGATGGGCACGTTGCGATCAAGGTCCTTGCGCACCGCTGCCATCTGATCGGGCCGGTTGTTCAGTTCCATCAGCCCGTGCGCCGTGATCTTGGGGACGGTTTCCGTGCCCCCGATGAAGGAACAGACCAGCTGGGTGGCGACTTCCGCATCGGTCAGCGGGCGGCCGTAGTAGCCAAGCTGCACGAGCCCATCGATCAGTGGCACGGAACCGTCCGCCCCCGCTTCCCGACGCTTCACGACATATTCGATCAGGATTTCCACGCATCGGCCGACCGTGGTGGCGACATCCGTCCCGCCCTTGTCGGGATCGGTGCGGCTGAGCGAATTGACCAGCTCGAGCACTTCGCCCGCACGTGAAAGCGGCATGTCCAGCAGATGACAAATGACGCTCGCCGAGACGATCCCGCCGTAGTCCTGGGTGAGGTCGAAACGCTTCTTCGGCAGCAATTCGTCGAGCCGTTCGTTGGCGAGCTTGCGCACGAAATCGGCAAGCGAGCGCACATAGGTCGGCCGGAACGGCTTGATATGGGCGTTGCGCAGCACTTCGAAATGAGGCGAGCCCGTCATCGCCCCATTGGGCACGGGATCGACCGGCAGTTCCGATACCGCGCCGCGATTGTGGTGAAGCAGGATCTCAGGCGTCGGCAGCGTGGTCTCGCTGGCGATGAAGGCATTGCCGCTTACGGTGAGGACATCGATGATGTCCTGAAAGCGCGAAAAGACCCAGGTATCATATCTTTCCAGATAGAACGTGGGCGCTTCTTCCCGCAGCCGCTCGTAGAACGGCAGTGGATTGGCCATCGCGTCCTGACTGAACGGATCGTATTTCGCTGGCTCGTAGGCCGACGTCGCCATGATGAAACCCTACTCCCGCCTGTCCAGAACCCGGCGCTCACAGGCCGGGGGATTTTTGCGAATTTGCCGGCCAGGCAACCAGCGGCAACGCCTGCACACCTTCAAATCCCTCTCGATAATTGTCGAGGCACAGCCTCCTGTCAAAGGTAAATATATCCTTTTATTATAGATATTTATATTAGATGGGTGCTCCTGCCAAGGCAGACGATAAAACGAAATGCGCCTTGTGCATTCATTGCGAATGCTGGGGGGCCGGATTCACTCAACCTGCCTGGAAAGGTAATCCCGCGCTGCTGTCAGAGCGTGGTCGATCGTCACGTCCATGTCGAGATACTGGTAGGTGCCGAGCCGGCCTACGAAAGTGACATCCCGATCCTCGCGAGTACGGGCTTCATAAGCTTCCAGCATGCTCGTCTCCTCGACCAGACGGATGGGGTAGTAAGGGATGTCGTCCGGCCCGCAGGCGCGGCTGGATTCGTGGAAGACGACCGTTTCACCGAAGCGCGATGCTTCCCAGGGAGCGAAGTGCTTGTGTTCCGTCACCCGTGTGAAAGGCACTTCCTCCTCGGGATAATTCATGATGGCCGTGCCCTGAAAGTCGCCCTCGTGATAGCTCTGGCGGAAATCGAGCGTACGGTAGCCCAGACGGCCAAGCGAATAGCCGTAGTAGCGGTCCATCCCGCCCGAATAGAACAGGTGCGAGAATTCCTCGGTCACATCCTCGAACCGGCATCCGAGCCTCAGCTCGATCCCGGTATGGTCGAGTATCCGCGAGACGATGGCGCTGTATCCCGCGCGGGGGATCGCCTGATAGGGGTGACTGAAATAATTGTCGTCGTAGTCGAAGCGCAACGGCAAGCGCTTGAGTATCGAGGCCGGCAGCTTGCTGGGCTCCAAGCCCCATTGCTTTGTGGTATAGCCACGGAAGAACGCCTCGTAGAGCGGCGCACCAATAAAGCGCAGTGCCTGTTCTTCGAAACTGCGCGGGTTTTCAATATCCGCGCGGACCTGGCCTTCAATGAAGGCTTTGGCTTCGGCCGGGCTCATGGCCCTGTCGAAGAACTGGTTGATCGTATGGAGGTTGACCGGCAAGGGGTAGACACGCCCCCCGTGGGTGGTCTTTACGCGCAATATGAAGGGAACCATCTCCCCGAAACGGTTGATGAAGTCCCAGACGTGTTGCTGGTCGGTGTGGAAAATATGGGGGCCGTAGCGATGGACCATGATGCCCGTACGCGGGTCTCGCTCGGTGTGGCAATTGCCCGCGACATGATTGCGTTCGTCCATCACGACGCTGGCGATGCCGGCCTCGGCCAGTTCGCGCGCGATCACCGCGCCCGTAAATCCAGCACCGACTATTCCAACGCGCCCCAATTTCCCCACCCGAGCTTGGCAATACTAAGCAGGTTTCAGGCTAACAGCAGGCTCTCGGGAGTAAAACCGCATTTCCCCCGCAATCCGAACAGGCCGCCCGCATCATGATCGATAATCACAAGGTGGCCATTGTGATTCCGGCAGGGCGTCGGCGGTATATGGAACTGCTCATCCCGCAAATCCTGCGCGAGGATGGCTGGGACGAGCTGCAAATCTGGCTCAACACCACTGAACCCGACGATGTTTCCTACATCCGCGGCCTGCCGGCACTCGACAAGCGAATTCGGGTGGTCAGCCTGCCGGACGGCATGGAACCCAAGGGTATCGGAACGATTTATCGTTTCTTTCCGAACTGCATCGACGAAGGCACGGTCTACATCCGGTTCGACGATGACATCTGCTATATCGAACCCGGTACGATCCCGAAGCTGGCGGCTTTCAGGATCAAGCAGCGGGAACCGTTCGTGATCTACCCCGTCATCATCAACAATGCTCTCATTTCCCATATCTTCCAGGTTCTCGGGAGAATCCGCGCGCCGAAGTACCTCACGACGCATTGCATGGACTCGATGGGGTGGAAGGACCCGAAGTTTGCCGAGACAATGCATCGGGCCTTCCTCTCTTTCCTGGAAAAGGGCGACATAGAGCGCTTCAAGCTCCCGACGCGGATCGTCGCGGGCTGCCGCGTGTCGATCAATTGCATCGCCTGGCTCGGAGAGGAATTCGCCAAGTTCGGTGGCGTGCTTGGCATGCCGGACGAGGAAGAGTGGCTTTCGGTCACACGGAACACCCGGCAGGCCGGATACAACATGATTTTCGGCGAAGTCGTCGTCGCGCATTTCGCCTTCTACCCGCAGCGCGAGTATCTCGACGAAACCGACATACTCGAACGCTACCGGAATGTCCTGGGCCTGGAGGGCCGGGAGGCGGCCTCTCCCGCCCTTGACAGCCCAGGCTAGATGCGTTCGCCGGAAAGTTTCGCCGAGCCGAGCATCCCCAGCTTGACCTTGCCGGACACGCTGTCGCCTTCGAAAGTCAGGTTGTATTTCAGCGTGATCTTCATCGGCTTTTCGACCTTGAGATCGAACTTGACCACATTGCCCTCGACCGTACCGGCGAAATCCTGATTGCCTTCGGGACTGGCGAGATAACCGGAAACGGCACTGCCGGACGTCTCGAAATGGCCGGTCATCTCCTGGTCGCCCATCGGCGTCTTCATCAGCATCTTCCAGTCGCCGTCGATTTTCGTCTCGGCGGCCGGTGCCGGCGCAGCGGCCGGCTCGCTTGAAGCTGCCGGTTCGGCGGCAGGAGCAGACTCCTGCGTCGCAGCGGCGGGCGCCTCGCGCCTGGCTTCGGTGCCGGCAATGTCGCGGCCTTCGATGATGCCTAGGATCTTCGATGGCGTCAGGGGCAACTCGAGGACATCGATCTCGCCGAACGGCGAAAGGGCATCGGCGATCGCATTGACCAGCGTCGGCGGACCGATGATCGCCCCGCCCTCGCCCACGCCGCGCATGCCGCCGATCGACTTCGATGGCGTGTTAGCATGCAGGAACTCGAATTCGGGAATGTCGGACACCGCGGGCAGCAGATAGTCCTTGTACGTCGCCGCGGTAGGATTGCCGCGCTCGTCGACCGGCATCTCCTCCAGCAGCACCATGCCGATCGCCTGCGCCAATCCACCGGAAATCTGGCCTTCGACGACTGCCGGGTTGATCACGGTGCCGCAGTCTTCGGACGAGATCCAGCGCAGGATCTTCACAAAACCGGTTTCCGCATCGACTTCGACCACGCAGGCGTGCGCCGCGCTGGTGAAAGTCATCGGCGGCGGCTGATAGCGGTACTGGATTTCAAGCCCGGTGCCGAGGTCCGGCGGCAGGCGGTCGGGCTCGCCGTAAGCGATGCCGGCGATCTCGCCAAGGCTGCGCGACATTTCCGGCGCACCCTCTACATGGATCATGCCCTCGGCGATAACAATGTTATCCGGGCTCGCATTGAGCAGATGCGCGGCGAGCGCCTTGACCTTGTCCGCGAGCATCTCTGACGCCCGGATGGCCGCGCCGCCGGCGATCACGCCTTGCCGGCTGCCCGCCGCGCCCGGCCCGAAGCCGCCGCGCGAATTGTCGCCTTCGAAGACAGTGACGTCCTCATAGGGCACGCCGAGCCGGTCGGCGATGACCTGCGCCATCGTCGTCGCGGTGCCGTGGCCCTGCGAATGGGTGCTCATCGTTGCGGTGACCTTGCCGGTCGGCTCGATCCGGACTTGCGCCAGTTCGCCGGTCATCACGCCCATGGTTCCGGCCGATGCAGTCGGCTCGATATAGGCGGCAATGCCGAGGCCGAGATATCGGCCCTGTCCGCGCGCCTCGGCCTGCTCCTTGCGAAAGGCAGCGACATCGAAGTTTCCGACCAGCTTTTCGAGGCATTCGGCAGGCGTGATGTCTTCAAGCGGAAGCCCCAGGACGCTCGTCGTCGGCTGATCGGCCAGGCTGACGAGATTGCGCCGGCGCAATTCGACCGGATCGATGCCCATTGCCCGCGCGGCCTTGTCCAGCGCCGTTTCGCGGACCAGCGTTTCCATCGCCCAGGGGCCGCGATAGGCGGCAAGGCCGGTGGTGTTGGTGTACCAGCCGCGGGTGAGGAACCCGTAGGCCGGAAGCTTGTAGGCCGACCACAGGAACATCTGCGCGGCCATGCCCTCATCGACGGCTTGCGGATAGGCGCCGTTGTTGAGGTCGTATTCGCTGTGGGAGGCGACCAGCCTGCCCTCGCCGTCGAAAGCGATGCGCAGGGTTATGTCTTGCTCGCGAGCCGGGTTTGCAGTCGTCAGGTTCTCGTAGCGGTCCTCGATCCACTTGAGCGGCCGGCCGAACAGCATCGCCGCGATGATGACCGAGCTCTCTTCCTTCCACGGGTGGTTCTTGAGGCCGAAAGCGCCGCCTACATCCTTGGCGATCACGCGGATCGCGGCTTGCGGCAGGCCGAGTGCCAGCGACACCCAGCGCGCCACCGCGTGTGGGCTCTGGCAGGTGATATACAGCGTGAGTTCTTCGGGCCCATCCCGAGTGGCGAGAACTCCGCGGGTCTCCATCGGCGATTGCGAAACCCGCTGGTGAATGACTCGCTGCGTCATGCAATGCGCCGCCCCGTTGAGCGCGGCTTCGAGCTCGTCGTCGACATCTTCATCGCCCATCTGGCCGGCGATGTTGTTTTCCAGCTCGGGGTGGACCGGCGGACCGCTCTTCGCGTCGGCCAGTGTGACGACCGGCTCTTCTTCCTCGTATTCGACCTCGATCAGCGAAGCAGCGTCTTCGGCGATATAGCGGCTGTCGGCGATCACCAGAGCGAGAGGCTCACCGACATAGGCAACGTGATCTTCGGCAAGCGTCGGCGTCTTCACCGATGTCGGCACCATGAAGAAGGTGTGCATCGTGAAGCTGACCTTCGCGAGATCCTCGGCGGTGTAGACCGCGTGAACGCCGGGCACGTCGCGCGCCGCCGCAGTGTCTATCGAGAGGATCCTGCCGCGCGCGATCATGCTGCGCGCGAAGGCGCAATGCAGCATGCCGGGCAACGAAATATCGTCGACGAACTGGCCGCGGCCGGTCAGCAGGCGCGGGTCTTCCTTACGGAGGACTCGCTCGCCGATGTAGCGGGCCGCGTTGATGCCCGAAGCTTCGGCGTTCATGCCGCTGCTCCCGCGGTTCCGGCCGCAAGCCGTTTGGCCGCGCGGCGAATACCCTGATAGCCGGTGCAGCGGCAGATATGGCCGGACAGCGCCCCAAGCAAAGCCTCCTCGGTCGGCTTTTCATTGCCGCCGGTCAGCGCGGCAAGCGTCATCACCACGCCGGGCGTGCAGAAACCGCATTGCAGCGCATGTTCCTCGCGCATCGCCTGCTGCACGGGATGAAGCGTCCCGTCCGGCTCGGCGAGGCCTTCGACGGTCGTGACTTCAGCGCCGTCGGCCTGGGCCGCCAGCATCAGACAGGAACGCACGGCCCTGCCGTCGACGATGACGGTGCAGGCACCGCATACGCCGTGCTCGCAGCCGAGATGCACGCCGGTATAGCCGGCGTCGTCCCGCAGCATGTCCGCCAGCGTCATGCGCCCTTCGACATCCGCGACATGTCGGCGGCCATTGATCGTCAGCTCGATGTGGTGGTCGCTCATGCGGCTTCCTTTACCTGCAGCGCTTCCCGCAGGGTCCGGGCGAAGATGCGCTTGCCGACCGTGCGGCGATACTCGGCCGAGGCGTGGTGATCATCGAACGGCGCCGTGTCGGCAACGGCCAGTTCGGCGATCGCATCCGCGTCCATGCCCGAGAGCGACTGGCCGACCAGCGCTGCTTCCGCCTGCCGTGCCTTGATAGGCGTCGGTCCCATGCCGAACCACGCGATCCCCGCCCGGCTGATCGTGCCGCCATCGGCAACCAGTGCGCCGACCATGCCGACCAGCGCGAAATCGCCGGGCCGCTGCGCCACTTCGCGGAACAGCATCACATGCCCGGAAGGCCAGTCCGGATAGTGGATCGCGGTGACAAGCTCGTCGGGCTCGAGCACGGTCATGTAGGGGCCAAGATAGAATTCATCGGCCGGAACTATCCTCGTTCCGCGTGCCGACTGCACCTCGATAGTCGCGCCCAGTGCGACCGCGGTGGCGGGCATTTCCGCCGCCGGTTCGCCCAGCGCCACCGATCCGCCGACAGTGCCGCGATTGCGCGTCTGATAATGGCCGACGTGGCTGAGCGCTTTGACCATGACCGGCAGATGCGCAGCCAGAGTCTCGTCGGCAAGCGCATCGGCCTGGCGCGTCACCGGCCCGACCCTTGTGCCGCCATCGGCGCGGGTAATCCCCTTGAGATCGGGAATACGGTTGATGTCGACAATGATGAAGGGCTGGCTCATCCGCAGGTTGAGCAGCGGCATCAGCGTCTGGCCGCCGGCCAGCACCGTTGCGCCGCCTCCGGCTTCGGACAGCACCTGGCAAGCCTCGGCGATGGTCGCGGGCGCAACGTAGTCGAACGGTGCCGGCTTCATGGCCGTGCTCCACCGCGCCGGCCGCTTTCGTATCCGGCTCCGACCGCGATCACCGCCAGCGCCGCGACCGCGACCACCCACCAGTCGGCCGCGTCGCTGCGTCCGAGCAGGAAGCCCGCCAGCACGGCAAGCGCCAGGGCGATGGTCCAGCTCCAGGGGAAACCCGCCGCTGCGACCGGCGCGGGAGCGACGGCGGGAACGGGTGCGGGCGCGGCTGCAACCGCTTCCGCGGGAGCAGGTGCCGCGGCAGGAGCGGCCTCGCCGACCACGGCTTCACCGAAACGACGGAAGAACTGGCCGGCCAGCTGCTTTGCCGTGGCATCGATGATCGGGCCGCCGAGCTGGGCCATGCGTCCGCCGACTTCGGCATCGACGTCATAGACGACAAGCGTACCGCCGCCGTCCTCGCTCAGCCGCACTTTTGCGCTGCCCTTGGCATTGCCGGCAATACCGCCATTGCCCTGACCGGTGATGGTGTAGCCGTTCGGCGCGTCGATATCGGAGAGCTGCACCGCGCCTTTGAAACGCGCACCGATCGGGCCGATCTTCACTTCGGCGATGGCGTTGAAGCGGTCGGCCGCCTCCTGCTCCAGGCTCTGGCAGCCGGGTATGCTGGCGCGAAGAATCTCGGGATCGTTCAACGCTTCCCAGACACGCTGAGGGGGGGCAGCAATCCGCTGCTCGCCAGTCATATGCATTCGATTACTCTCCCGGGATGTGAAACGCCGTCTCTCACAATTTGCCCGTGCATCGGGCTCAGAGCAAGTGGCCTTCTGCTTAATTTGCAGGCAGACGCATTTGCCTTGGCGCAACCCGGCAATCAATGCCTTCCGGCGCCGGTTGCTCCGGGATAGCCTGTGATCCCGGGCGATGACTGCGCCTGCCGAATGGGCTACGCTTGATGTGCTGGATCAATGAAATATTCTCGGCATCGCGGTGAGTCCCTTACAACGGCGGTTCGGCCCCGGCCGGCAAGGCGTTGTGCCGCCGCCCCGGTTTGTGAGCGATGATGGATCAGCAACTCGATCAGAGCGCCAACGCCGCCGCGTCCGCATCATCCGGGCGAATCGTGGCGGTGCGCGGCGCGGTGATCGACGTCGCTTTCCCCAAACCGCCGCTGCCGCCGATCGAAGACGCGCTGCATGTCAGGCGAGAAGATGGCAGCACGGTCGTTGCCGAGGTGCAGGCCCATCTCGACGAGCACCATCTGCGCGCCATCGCCATCGAGCCGACCGCCGGCCTCCGGCGGGGCGATGACGTTGCCGCGGCGGGAGGGCCGATCGACGTGCCCGTCGGCGAAAAGGTGCTGGGCCGCCTGATCGGCGTGACCGGCAATGTCGCCGACGGCGGCGCCCCGTTCCCCGATGACACGCCGCGCTGGCCAATCCACCGCCAGCCTCCGCCGCTCAAGGCCCAGACCGGCGCCACCGACCTGTTCATGACCGGCATCAAGGCGATCGACCTGCTCACCCCGCTGGCGCAGGGCGGCAAGGCGGCGATGTTCGGCGGCGCCGGCGTGGGCA
>JAGREL010000392.1 GCA_020446575.1 Novosphingobium sp.
ATCATTGCCAGTGCCGCAAGACCGCCCGGCTGCTGGCCGAGGCGCTTGCGGGAGAACGGCCGGGCCTGCGCATCGAGACGAGTTTCCAGTCGCGCTTTGGCAAGGCGAAATGGCTCGAGCCCTATACCGATCGGGTGCTGGCCGAAGAGGCGGGCAGGGGCACGAGGCGGCTTGCCGTGGCCGCGCCGGGATTTGCCGCCGATTGCCTGGAAACCCGCGAGGAACTGGCGATACGGGGCAGGGACCAGTTCCTGTCCGCCGGCGGCACCGATTTCGCCGCGCTCGATTGCCTCAACGACAGCGAAGCCGGCATGACCATGCTGGAGGCGCTGGTCCGCCGCGAACTGGCGGGGTGGCTGTGAGGTGGATGGCCCCGATCGCCCCCTGAAGATTCTCGTCATGTCCGAAGGCTGGCAAAGCGCCTTGGCCTGTATCCAGTCGCTGGGCGGCAAGGGGCATCATATCTATACGCTGGCCGGCGCCGAGGTCTCGATCAATTCGCGGTCTTCGCATGTCAGGGGCGTCGCGAAATTTGCCGGCTCCAGGGACCTCGATTCGCGCGCCGGCTTCATCATGAAGCTCGTCGCGGAAAGCGGGCTCGACCTGGTGATTCCGATCAGGGACGTCGATGCGCGGATCGTGGCGAGGTGCAGGAAATCGTCCGGCGACGGCGAAAGATTCGTAGTCGGCGAAGAAGAGGCAGTCGAACTCGCCACAAGCCGTAACCGCACTGTCGAACTTTGCCGGAGCCTTGGGATCGCGACGCCGCGCACCGGGTTCGCGACGCTGGAAAACGCGGCTGCCGCCTGCGAGAGGATCGGCTATCCCTGCTATCTCAAGGTCTCGGGCACGACTGCCTCGCGCGGCGTGTTCCGGCTGGAAAGCGAGGCGGACCTTCGCGCTCCCCTCGATGTGCTCGCGCGCAATGCCGAATTCCAGATCCAGGAAGCGGTCGAAGGCGAACTGGTCGGGGTTACCGGCTTCTGCCGGGATGGCGCGCTGCTGGCGGGGTTCGCCTTCCGGAGCCTGCGCGGGACGGCGCTTGGCGGGACATCGCCTCATGCCGCGATTGTCGAGGACCCCGGCCTGCTCGATGCGCTGGGCAGGATTGCGCAGGCGCTGAACTGGACCGGCGGCATCGATCTCGATTTCATCGCCACGCCGGATGGCGGGCACGTCCTGCTCGAAATCAATCCGAGGCTGTCGGGAACCACGATCTTCGGGCTGAAACGCGGAGTGGACCTGCCGGCCGGCTATCTGCCGTGGGCCCGGTCCGCTTCAGACCTCGCCTGTCCGCCGGAGAACGCCGAAGCCACCGGATTCGTCAGCCTTGTCGAGGAAGCCCGGTCGTTCGCCAAGGGCGGCGCGGAGACGCTTGCACAAGCTGTGGCCTTCAGGCGCGAGCATGCCTGCGTCGATAACGCCTTCTGGGACGATCCCGGCTATTCGCGGGCGCTGTTTCAGATGATTCAGCGGATCAGGCTGGCGACGGCGGAAGCCGGGAACCCGGCCTAGGCGCGCCCAAGCTTTTCGGCCATCATCTTTTCGACGAGGCGCTTCGAGACCTTGTTGGAATGCAGCACCGGCACTTCATCGCGCGTGATCTCGACATAGGCGCGCGGCACCTTGTAGCTCGACAGCTTCTGGCGCAGCGTCGATTCGATCTCCGCGAAATCGAGCTTCACACCTTCGCGCGGCACGACAGCGGCGACCACGAGCTGCCCGCGCTCCTTGTCGGGCAGGCCCACGACATAGGCGTTATGCACGCCTTCCAGCGCCTGCATTTCCATCTCGACTTCGGCCGGCGAGACGTTTGAGCCGGCGGCCTTGATCATGTCGCCGTTGCGGCCGACGAAATTGACGCGGGTGCCTTCGACAAGGCACATGTCGCCGGTGTGGTAATAGCCGTCCGGCGTGAAATAGGCGTCCCGCTCGATCTTGTGCAGCCCGGGCGTGACCGGATAGCCGCGGATCTGCAGCTCGCCGATCTCGCCATCACCGACGGGATTGTTCTCTTCGTCGGCGATGCGCACGTCGTAGCGGTCGGCGAAATGGTCCATCGGCGCACACACCGGATAGCCCTTGGCGCGGAACTCGTCGCCATAGGAATAGGGCCCCAGCGTCTCGCTCATGCCCAGGCCCCACCAGGGCTTGGGCTGGTTGGACAGCA
>JAGREL010000056.1 GCA_020446575.1 Novosphingobium sp.
CAGCATCGCGGCTGGTTCCAGTCCTCGCTGCTCGAAAGCTGCGCCACGCGCGGGCACGCGCCTTACAAGGCGATCCTCACCCACGGCTTCACCATGGACGCCAAGGGCATGAAGATGTCGAAATCGCTCGGCAACACCGTCGATCCGCTCAAGGTGATGGAGCAGTACGGTGCCGACATCATCCGCCTGTGGGCGCTTTCGGTCGATTACACCGAGGATCACCGCATCGGCGACGAGATCATGAAAGGCGTCGCCGACCAGTACCGCAAGATCCGCAACACCTTCCGCTATCTGCTGGGCGCGCTGGCCGATTTCGACATGACCGAAAGCGTGGATGTGGCCGACATGCCGGAGCTGGAGCGCTACGTACTGGCGCTGCTGGGCAGGCTCGACGAGACCCTTCGGCGGGCTGTCTCGGAGTTCGATTTCAACACCTACGTCCGCGAAATCAGCGACTTCTGCAACGAGGACCTGTCCGCCTTCTTCTTCGACATCCGCAAGGACTGCCTCTACTGCGACGCGCCGTCCGATCCCAAGCGCCGCGCCTACCGCAAGGTGCTGGACGTGCTGTTCCACGCGCTCGTCCGCTACGCATCGCCGGTGCTGGTGTTCACTGCCGAGGAAGTCTGGCGCACCCGCTATCCCGACCGCGACAGCGTCCACCTGCTGGAATGGCCGGAACTCCCCGAGCTTCGTCATTCCCGCCTTCGCGAGGATGACGAATTGTTGGAGAAGTGGGAGACACTAAGAAAGTACCGCTCTGACGTTACCGAGGCGATCGAACCCTTGCGTCGAGAAAAGAAAGTTGGCTCCGGTCTCGAAGCCGAAATAGCAATAGACGTTCATCGCCACGAACACTTGCCCTTCCTCGAAAATACCGATCTAGCCGAGTTGTTCATCTCCGGTGAAGTAAACCTCGTCGATGAAGTCATCAAAACTCCATACGTACCTGGTCGCGCGTCGGAAGCTCGAATTGTCGTGAATACCACTTCCCATCACAAATGCGGCCGCTGCTGGCGGCATTTACCCGATGTGTCCGAAGACGGCGCGCTGTGTGGCCGCTGCGAAACCGTGGTCGGCGCCATGGAGGCGTCCGCGTGAACCTTGCCGTTCGCCATCCCCGCATCGCCGGGCTGGTAGTGGCCCTTGTGATCTTCGTGCTCGACCAGTGGGTCAAGGCGCTGGTGGTCCACACGCTGCGGCTGCGCGAGGTCGGCAGCATCGAAGTGCTGCCCATCTTCAACTTCACCTGGACCCAGAACTACGGCGTGTCGCTGGGCCTGTTGACTGCCGAATCGGCCGAAATGCGCTGGCTGCTCGTGGCGCTGACCGGAGCCATCGCGGTGGCGGTGCTCGTCTGGCTGCTGCGCGAGAAGCATTTCGCCGACATCCTGGGCCTGTCGCTGGTGCTGGGCGGCGCGCTCGGCAATATCCGCGACCGGGTGACGATGGGCTATGTCATCGACTACGCCGACCTGCATTTCGGGAGCTTTCGACCCTTCCTGATCTTCAACATTGCCGATGCGGTGATCACCATCGGTGTCCTCATAATCCTTGCCCGAACCCTGTTTTCGCGCGAAAAGCCGAAAGCACAGGCGGAAACCGCCACGGAGAGCTGAACCATGCACAAGTCCACCGCCCTTATTCTTGCGATCACGGCAAGTGCCCTGCTTTCGGCCTGCGGCGGCAGCGGACTGTTCAACCGGGAACGGCCCGACGAATTCGCGGTGCAGCGCCAGAC
>JAGREL010000393.1 GCA_020446575.1 Novosphingobium sp.
GCCTTCGACAAGCTCAGGCTGAGCGAGGTTAGAGGGCAAGAATAGCCACTCGCCGGGCCAACCTCCCTCAGAACGGCAGCTTGAAGCCCGGCGGCAGGCCCATGCCCTGCTGGACCTTGGCCATTTCCGCGCCCGCCGCTTCATCGGCCTTGGTGCGCGCATCGTTGTAGGCGGCAGCGACCAGGTCTTCGAGAATGGCCTTTTCCGACGGCTGCATCAGGCTCTCGTCTATCGCAACGCCGATCACCCGGCCCTTGGCCGTACAGCGGATCTTCACCAGGCCTCCGCCCGACACGCCTTCGACTTCGACGGCGTCCAGCTTGGCCTGGGTTTCGTTCATCTGCTTCTGGATGGTCTCGGCCGCCTGTTGCGCTGCCTGGATCATCTCTTCCATGGATTTCATCGATTCTGGCTCCAGTTACGGCCGCCGCGCGATTGGCCGGCGGCCTGCTTTTCGTTGACGAATTCGGCATCGGGAAACGCCGCCAGCGTCGCTTCAACGAGCGGCGCACGGCGAATCCTGTCCTCCGTATCTGCCTTGGCAGCCTCATCCCTTTCGACGAGGGTGGGCGCTCCCTCGCCCTCGCACCGCTCCACCTGCCAACGCTGGCCGGTGACGTCGAGCAGCGCCGCCCGCAGTTCGGGCGCAAGGTCCTCGCTGAAACTGGGCGGCTGTGCGTAGCGTAACACACCGGGTGCAAGCTCGACCACGCGGACCTGCATGCGCATCTTGCTCGCTACCGTCATCTGACCGGCGCGTTCCACCTGCTCGATCAGCGCTTCCCATTTGGGCGCGGCCTGTGCCTGCGGCGCGCTTCCGGCCTCACCGCTGCCGGATGCAGGGGCCGCGGGCCGCGACGCCAGTTCCTCAATCTGCTTCGCCAGCTTGCCGGGATCGGGCAGGTCGGCCGCGTGCATCACCCTGAGCAGCGCCATTTGCGCCGCGACCAGCGGATCGGGCGCGGTGCGCACTTCCTCATGCCCTTTGAGGAGCAATTGCCACAGGCGATGGAGCTGGCCTGCGGAAAGCGAACCGGCCCAGTTCTCGATCGCCTCGCGCTCCTCGGCCGAAGCCGCTTCGTCGACGCTGCGGCTGATCTGGGCGATAGTGATGCGATGCGTCAGGTTCATGACCCCGCGCATCATGCCGACCGGCTCTACGCCGAGCGCGAATTGCTCGGCGACCAGCTCCAGCAGCGCCGGCCCGTCGCCGGCCAGCAGCGCCGCGAACAGCTTGCGCTGCACGCTCTTGTCGGCCAGCCCCAGCATGTCGCGCACCTGCGCGGCCGTTACCCTGCCCTCGGCACCGAGATCGGCGTGGGCAATCGCCTGGTCGAGGATCGAAAGCCCGTCGCGCACCGAACCTTCGGCGGCTGCCGCGATCATCGCCAAAGCCTCGGGCTCGGCCTCGACCGCCTCCTTCTCGCAGATGCCGCCGAAGTGCTCGATCAGCATGGGTGTCGGGATGCGGCGCAGATCGAACCGCTGGCAGCGGGACAGCACCGTGACCGGCAGTTTTTCCGCTTCGGTGGTGGCGAACAGGAACTTCACATGCGGCGGCGGCTCTTC
>JAGREL010000394.1 GCA_020446575.1 Novosphingobium sp.
GCGGTGATGAAATCCCCCTGATCGCCGAAGGGATCGCGGGAATCGTAGTAACGGGCGTTGGCCTCGCCCATGAACTGCATCAGGCTTATCGGACCGGTGTTGGCGATCAGCCGACGAAAGATTGCCGAAAGAGGTTCGGCCCGCTCCGATGTCTCGTTCATGCGGGGGAAGGCGCACCACTGCCAAGCGGCGGACGCATCAGCGCACGGACGACGAACAACAGGCCAATGGCCATCAGCGGAATGGTCAGCCACTGGCCCATGGACAGCCCGGTGCGCGCGGCGAATTCGGCGAGCTGGGCGTCCGGCTCGCGGAAGTATTCCACCGTGAAGCGGGCAAGCGCGATGCCGAAGGCAAAAACGCCTGCCAGCAGACCGGGCCGGAAGCGTGCCTGCGTTTTCCAGAACAATGTCAGCATGATGGCGATCATTGCCGCCCCTTCCAGCCCGGCCTCGTAAAGCTGGCTGGGATGGCGTGCCAGTCCGGTCGGGTCCGCGGGGAAGATCATTGCCCAGGGCACGTCGGCCGGCCGCCCCCACAACTCTCCATTGACGAAATTGGCAAGCCTTCCGAACAGCATGCCGAAAGGCACGCAAGTCGCGATATAGTCGGCGATCCGCAGGAAATTGAGGCCACCGCGCCAGGTGACCCAGGTTATCGCGATAAGCACGCCGAGAACGCCGCCATGAAAGCTCATGCCGCCATGCCACAGCGAAACGAGCGCGCCGGGATCAGTCCACAGCTCCGGCGCGTAAAATGTCGCATAACCCAGCCGCCCGCCCAGAATGATACCGAGAGTGCAATAGAAGAACAGATCGTCGGCATGGCGCTGCGCCAAAGGTGCACCGGGCGCCTTAACCATTCGCGTTAGGTGCCAGTAACCCAAAACGATTCCGGCGAGGTAGGCGAGCGAATACCAGCGCAGGGTGAAAAAACCGAGGTCAATCCCGGGGGTTAGTCCCAATGCGGCCCATTCGATGGGCGCATGGTTTGCGGCAACGGCGGTTATTTCTAGCAGCAAATACTTAACCCCTTCGGACTTATAGAAGAACGGCGCGTCGCTGCCGGGCCTTCTGGCACAGCAGGAGCCGGGCTGTCACCCGGCTTTTCACGCGCCGGGTCGTACGGGAAAAGGGCTACGGATGGCGGGTTCAGTCGAGGTGGAGCTGACGGCGATAGTCGATCGCCTTACAGCCCACCGTTCCATTTTCGAGAGGGATGTCATCGAGCGCGACGGCATACAATTGCCGGTGTTCAAGCATGCGCCGCAATCGCTTCCGGATCTGTTCGGGCATTATTGCGACCTGCACCGCGACAATCCCTTCCTTGTCGACGGCGATATCGCGCTGACATACGGACAGGTCCATGCGCTGGCACGCCGTGCCGCCGCCGGGCTGATCGAACGCCACGGCGTTCGTCCCGGTGACCGGGTGGGGATTGCCGGGAGCAATTCGGCGAACTGGATCATCGCTTACATGGCCACGCTGATGGCGGGGGGCTGCGCTACGCTGCTTAACGGGTGGTGGACCGGTCATGAGCTGGCCGAGGGCGTGAAAATAGCCGATTGCGCCATTGTCCTCGCCGACGGGGAAAGAGCCGCCAGGCTCAAGGCGCAGGATCAGCCGGCGCGGATCGTGCCCTTCGGCCATGGCCAACCGGACCGCGGCCTCTCAGCAATCCTTGCCGAACACTGCGAAGCAGACTCCCTTCCCGAGGTCACGGGCGACGACCTTGCCACCATCCTGTTCACTTCGGGTTCGACCGGCCGGTCCAAGGCCGCGTGGTCCGATCATCGCGCGGTGATCAACGCGGCGATGAATTTCGCGGTGAAGAGCCATGCCGTATCGATCAGCCGGACCGACGCCGGTACGCCTCCGGCGCAATCGCAATCGGCCTTGCTTTCCGTACCGCTCTTCCATGTGATCGGCGAAGTGGCGGTACTGCTGCTCAGCTTCTTTCAGGGGCGCCGCCTGGTCATCATGCCCAAATGGGACGCGAAGCACGCCATGGAACTCATCCAGCGCGAGCGCATCACGTTCTTCATCGGCGTACCGCTGATGAGCTACGAGATCGCTACGCATCCCGAACGCGAGAGTTACGACCTTTCCTCATGCGAAAGCTTCGCCGCCGGCGGCGCGGCGCGCCCGATCGATCATCTTCACCGCATCGGCCAGACTTTCCCCGAGGCGATTCCGATGCTCGGCTATGGCCTGACCGAGACCAACTGCGTCGGCTGCACCAATGTCAGCGAACATTACCTCGCCAAGCCCGCAAGCACCGGTCCGGCCAGCACGCCGCTGGTGGAAATCGCCATCTTCGGGTCTGAAGGCAACGCCTTGCCCGCCGGCAAGACGGGAGAGATCGCAATCCGTTCGGTCTGCAACAGCCTGGGCTACTGGAACGACCCGAAGGCGACGAATGAAGCATTCCGCCCCGACGGATTCTTCCTTTCCGGCGATATCGGCTATCTCGACGAGGACGGATTCCTGTTCGTCGTCGACCGCATGAAGGACATCATCATCCGCGGCGGAGAAAACATTGCCTGCACCGAAGTCGAGCGCGCCATCTACAAGCATCCCGACATCACTGAAGTGAGCGTGTTCGGGCTGCCCCATGAGCGCTATGGGGAAGTGCCCGTCGCCGTCTACCGCACCAAAACGGGCGTTTCCGTGAGCGAGCGAGAGCTGCGCCGCGACCTCAAGCAACATCTTGCTAAGTACAAGATTCCCGTACGTTTTTGGGAAGAGAAGCAGGCCCTGCCGCGCCTCGGAACGCAAAAAATCGACAAGCTTGCCCTCAAAGCCCGCTATTCGGAGAATTGGGAAGACGCTAGAAGCGCTGCATGAGCGCAATCAGAATACCCAATCAACGCGCAGTTATCGACCGTCGCGCGCTTACCGAAACAATTGCAGGTATCGTCAAGGAAGAGGGTGCAGCAAAGGGTCGTCAGGCTATCGTCGACGTCCTGCGGAAGGTACTGGACGACGGCCGCGCCGAGATCGCCCGGCGCCTGTCCGAAAAGCCCTATGCAGGCCATGATATTGCCCAGGCTCAAGCGTTCCTTATCGACCAGCTGATCCGCATTATCCACGACCATGTGATTTCGGACGTCTATCGCGCCAGCAACCGCTCGGCCGGAGAACGGCTTACCGTGGTGGCCGTGGGCGGTTACGGCCGGGGCGAAATGGCCCCCCATTCCGATGTCGACGTCGCCTTCCTCACCCCGATCAAGCAGACCGCCTGGTGCGAACAGGTGATCGAGGCGATGCTCTATTTCCTG
>JAGREL010000395.1 GCA_020446575.1 Novosphingobium sp.
GGCGGATCGCCCAGCGCGAGAAGCCGTAGGGAAGCACGCGGAAGAACCCCCCGCCCCCGGCCGCCAGCCGCCTGCCCGCAAATGTCGCGGTCGTGACCGGAATCTCGATCAGGTCAGAACAATCCAGGGGCTTGAAGGCAAAACGCGGTGCGTCTCGCCAGCCATAGTGGTCATGGACAATCGGGGCGACGCTGGAACTGTAAGTGAAGCCCTGCCGGGCAAGGATCGGATAAGCCCACGGTGTGCGGCTATCGATGGAGAAGCTGGGCGCACGATAGCCGGTGACGGCTATGCCCGATGCATCCTCAAGCGCCTTGCGGCTCCGCTCGACATCCTCGGCGAAGCCCTGGGGGTCCATGCGGAACACCCGGGCGTGATCCCAGCCATGGCTGGCAACCTCATGGCCCTGTGCGGCGATGCGCCGAATCAATGCGGGATGACGCCGCGCCACCCAGCCGAGAGTGAAGAACGTCGCCTTGACATCGGCATCGGCGAACATCTGCAGGATTTCGTCGCAATTGCGTTCGACGCGGTCAATCTGCGAATCCCAGCTTCCACGCTCGATGACATGCTCGAACGCACCCACCTGGAACCAGTCTTCGACGTCGACTGACAGGCCATTGGTCGGCTGGAAGGAAACCACCTATGCACAACTCCGGTTGCGATCACGCGGCGCGCTGGAACCCGTCGCCCTCGATCCATTCAATCAACATGGTGAGCGTGTGGCGGACCGTGCGTTCCTGCTCGATCATCTGGCTTTCCAAGACGGAAATGCGCTCGTCGAACGATGCCATCCGTTGCTCGAACGAGGACAACCGCTCCGCCAGTTCATATTCGGCCCGCTCATCCGCTGCTTCGGCACCATTGGCGAGTTCGATGACAGCCTGCTGCAGTTCGGCAATCTGGGCGTCACGCTCGGCAAGCGCGCTTTCGATCTGCGCGAAGGGCATGGTCTCGACCGATTCCGGCCGATGATCGGGCTGAGACGGCTCCGGCGCCACTTCGGCCGGCTGCGCCTGCGGCGCGGCTTGCGCGGACGAGAAGTTGCCGTCGCTATCCAGCTCGGCAAGCACCTGCCGCAGCATGCCGCCATCGATGCGATTGCACTGCTCGACAGCACCGAGCGTCAGGAGGCGATTGACAATCTGGTTGATGCGGCGCGGCAGGCCGCCGGTAGCGGTGAAGATCTCGGCGAAAAGCAGCTCGTCGAACGACGGATTGCCTGCCCAGCCGACGCATTTCATGCGGTGTTCGACATAGGCCTGGATCTCGTTCGCCTCCATCGCTTGCAGATGGTGGGTGGCGATCACACGCTGGCGTAGCTGCTCCAGCTGGGGATATCCGGCCAGCATGTCGCGAAATTCCGGCTGACCGAGCAGAAGGGTCTGCAGCAGCGGGTGGGAGCCCAGCTGGAAGTTGGACAGCATGCGCAGCTCTTCAAGCGCTTCGATCGAGAGATTCTGCGCTTCGTCGATGATCAGCAGGCAACGGCGACCGGCGCGGGCTTCCTCGTGGAGGAAATCCTCGATCGCGCCGAGCGCCGAAGCCTTGTCGTGGCCTTCGACCGCCAGGCCGAACGCCTGCGCGACAACGTGCACGATTTCCTCGCCGTCGAGCTTGCTGGTAACGACCTGGGCCGCCGTCAGGCGTGCCGGATCGGTCGTCGCCATGAGGTGCGCGACCAAGGTCGACTTGCCGGCGCCAACCTCGCCCGTGATCACGATGAAGCCTTCTCCCTGCGCCAGCCCGTAGCCGAGATAGGAGAGCGCCTTCCGGTGCGTCAGGCTTTCGAAGTAGAAGGCTGGATCGGGCGTTAGCTGGAACGGCCGACCGGTAAGCCCGTAGAAATCCTCGAACATCCTTCTTGTCCCCTCAGAAGCTGTACCGCACGCCGAGCAGAGCGGATGCTGCCCAGTAGTCTTCGCTGTTCGGATCGTCCCGGTTCGCCCCATCGATGCCCAAGGCGGCGGTTGCCGACAGACGCCTCGTAAGGCTCCGGTAATAGGCCGCCGTAGCGCCCATCGTCATCACATCGCTACCGAATCCCGCTCCGGTATCGAACCAGTTGGCATACAGATTGGTCGAAAAGCTGGACTTGTTGTCGATTTCGCCATTGAGATAGGCGGCCAGCCAATAGCTCTCTTCGATCACCCCGTTATAGGCTTCCAGGATGGTCCCGGGAGCGCCGATGAACTTGCGGCGATCGTATCCGGCACCGATGCCGGTCCTTATCCGATTCAGCTTGATGGCATAGCTGGCCGTGACGCCGCGGGCACGGAACGTGGACGATCGCACGGAACCGAACGCCCCGGTCAGGCAGGTTCCCGAATCGAGCGAAGCGACACAGCTGCCGATGTCACCGGTCAGCGGATTGCGGACTGCGGTGAATTCGGTCGGCAAGTTGACCAGCGCGTTGTTCAACTGCCCGCCAAACCCGGCAACATTGTCGTAAACCGCAATATTTATCGAGCTGCGCGAATTGGGCGTGTAGGCGAAAGTACCGTAGACGCTGGTCGAGCCGTAGCGGCGGGCAAGGTGGGCCTCCAGCGCGGTCCGCGGGCTCGGCCTCCACAATACGCCAGCGTCCCAGATCAGGCCGTCGACGTCATAGGCCAGGATGCGCGGGGAGCTCTTGTCGGTAACATATCGCCCGTTGTTGCCGATCACCGGATCGCCGTTCCCGTCACGCAGGACGTCGCGGCTGGAAATCTCCACATCCTCGTAGCCGACCCCGCCCACCACCGCGAGCGTGGGTGACAGCGGAACGGTCACGTCGCCACGCGCCGAGAAGTCCTCGACGCGTTGGTCGAGATTGGAGATATCCTCGCGAACGTAGCTGGCACCGGCCCCCAATCCGACCGGCAGGACCTCGTAGGGCTGTACGCCCGCATGGACATCGGCGGCATGGATGGTGCTGTCGTCGAAGACGTCGAAGGCCGGACCGTCCGGCGCATTCTGGAATGCATCGGGCTGCTCGACCTTGGTGTAACCGAAGCGGTAGTTGGCGTTGATCGACACGTCGCCGGCGCTGGTCGCGACGGACGGACCGGCATAGACGGAGTAGACCTGCGTAACCGAATCGTCGTCCACCAGGCCGTCGATCACACTCGCGCCGCCCTGCTCGAAACGCGCACGCTCGGCCAGGCCACCGGCTTCGATCTGCACGCCGGGCATGATTGTCGTATAGCCTCGGGCAATGCCGCTGATCAGGTCGGTATCGCTGGTCTTTTTGCCCCAGCCGAAGCGGCGCTCATAGCGCAGCGACAACGAGGCCGCGTTCCGCAACCCGGTGGTTTCCGCATCGACGCCGACGGCAAGGACCGAATAGGTCAGGACGTCGTCTCCCGGCGAAAGTTCGGCGGTGACGAGCTGTCTGGCTTCGATGTAGGGCGTAACTTCGGTATGCTTGACGCGGCCCCCGCCGCTGCCGCGCGACCGTCGCCCGCTGCTGCCGACATCGCTCGACGAACCCGCTTGCGCTTCGTCACCGCCATCTCCGACACTGCCGTAGGCAATCGTCTGGGCAGCAGCCGACAGGGGTATGGCGCCTGCACAAAGCAGCGAGAATGCGGCCAGCATTCGAGGAAGGCGTGACAGCATGGTCACCTCCCGTATCCATAGTACGACCCGAAACTGCGGCCGCTCGGGCTGAACTGGGTCGCGTTCAGCAGAAGCTGGATGTTGGGGCAGCTCGAAAGCAAAGAGATCGCATCCTCGAGCGCGCCCTGGCCGGTCTGATCCGCACGCACGACCATCAGCACCTGTCCGACATATTTGGCGAGTTCGGCAGCAGGCGAGGCC